>JAOAPQ010000793.1 GCA_025462965.1 Bryobacterales bacterium | reverse complement strand
CACGCGTGGGGATCTCCAGATCCGCCATCATGACCATGGTTTCCAGGCGCGAGAACGCGTCTTTCGGCGAATTCGCGTGCACAGTGCTCATCGATCCCTCGACGCCGGTGTTCATCGCCTGCAGCATATCCAGCGCCTCCGCGCCGCGGCATTCGCCGACGATAATGCGGTCAGGACGCATACGCAGTGCCGTGCGTAAAAGCTGCCGCTGGTTGATGCCGCCTTCTTTATTCAAGTTCGGCGGTCGGGTCTCGAACTTAACCACATGCCTCTGCTGGAGCTGCAGTTCCGCCGTGTCCTCAATGGTCACGATGCGCTCGTCCTCCGGTATAAACCTTGAAAGCGCGTTGAGCGTGGTCGTCTTACCGGAACCGGTGCCGCCGGAGATCAGCACCGTCGTCTTCGCCTGTACGCAAGCGGCCAGAAACCGCAGCATGCTGGGCATCACCGTCTGGTACGCAATCATTTCGTCCTGAGTGATCACGTGGCGTCCGAAGCGGCGGATGCTGACGCAGGGGCCGTCGAGCGCCAGCGGAGGGATGATGGCGTTGACGCGCGAACCATCGGCGAGCCGGGCGTCGACAATCGGCTGCGATTCGTCAATGCGGCGTCCAACCTGGGATACGATTTTTTCGATAATGTGCAACAGGTGCGCGTCATCCTTGAAGCGGACGGATGTCTCGGAGAGCTTGCCGCCCCGTTCGATGAAGACCTTATCGTGACGGTTGACCAGAATATCGGAGATGGATGGCTCTTTCAGAAGCGGCTCGAGCGGCCCCAGACCGAGAACTTCGTCGAGGACTTCCTCAATGATCTTGTTCTGCTCGATGGCGGTCATGGGGACGCGTTCATCGTCCAGAAGCTTCTCGACGACGCGTCCGATTTCGGCGCGCAGCCGGTCCTTAGGAAGCGAGGAGACGCGTTCCAGGTTCAGGACGCTGATCAGCTTGCGATGGATCTGAGACTTCAGTTCGAAGGTCCGGTCGCTCGCCCGGATTGCGCTCGCGGCCCCGGGCCGCGATGGAACTGGCTGACGGAAATTGGAACCCACTCGAATCTGCCTCCAGATCGAACCGCGGGACTGGGAATTCATCCGGAAGTTCGTTAGTATTGTAACCCGGAGAGTTATGCGAAAAGTCTCGTTTACCGCGTTCGTTGCACTTTGTACGTTCCTGGCGTTGCCGATGGCCGGCGCCGGATTTGATTGGAAGACCGATTACGCGAAGCGTTGGGCCACTTCCAAGGATTTCACGCTTTCCGTGGCAAATGCGATGCCTGCCGACGGTTACAGCTATATTCCGCCTTCCACCGTTGAACCGCAGGAACGGACTTTCGGCGAGCTGCTGGTCCACATCGGTCAGGCCAATGTGAATTATTTCTCGCGTGTATCCGGTACCAAGGGCCCGGCACGGCCAACCGGAGCGGAGAAAGCGGCTGTCATCCAGTACTTGACCGATGTTTACGACTATTGCTCGAAGTCTCTGGACGGAATGACAGACGAACAACTGGACAAGACAGTCGGGGAAGGCGCCCGGGCAATGCTGGGCCGCGACGCGTTATGGTCAGCCTTCACGCACGCCGCGCACACTCGTGGGCAGGCGGAAGTCTATCTGCGGTTGAAGAACGTCAAGCCGCCGGCATATCAGTTCTAAACTAGGGAGCTGCCGTCCGAAGGCCGGCGGCTTCACCTACGCCGCGATCGAACAGCCCGGATGTCCACAGTCGCAGGAGATTTCGATGTCATCCGCTCCGGCGTCTTCGCAATACGTGCTGCAATACTTGCTGTCTTTCGCAGCTGTGCACGTGCACGAGGGGTGTGCGCATTTCTTCTGTTCTGCCATGGTGAATACCTCGGCAAAACTGAAGCACTTTAGTCTCCAGGCAGGCGTTTGCGGGCGACCAAAACTCGCGAAGGATAGAAAATCTGCTTTACCGTCTGGTCACGCGTAATCTGGAACCCGTGCGAGCGAATCACCTTCGGCAGGCGCTCCTCCACTTGCCGCCCCCAAAATGCGGGCGCCACTCGGGTGCAAACCTGGTACATCGCGTTGAAGAACGGCGCATTCTGGCCGATCAGGATTAGTGTGAGCTTTCCATTCCGGCGCAAGACGCGATGAAATTCAGCCACCGTCTTACAGATGTCTTCCGCGGAAAGCAATTCCAGCAGATAACAGCACACCATGGCGTCGAACGAGCCGTCTCGAAACGGCATGGCTCGGGCGTCTACCGCTTGACAACAAGCCGCCGAATCGGGAAACTCACGCCGGGTATCGCGTTGTGTCTTTGAGGCCATGTTCGGCGAAAGGTCGATTCCCATGGTCCGGCCGTTCGGGTTCGCACCCACCAGCCTGCGAAACATCTCGCCCGACCCCGTGGCGACTTCGAGCACACGCATCCCATCCTCGATCCCGGACAGGGCAAGCGCGTGCCGATGGGCTCGCGAGTGAAACAACATTGTGGAGATGGGATACACGCCGGAGAGCGCATCGTAGACGCGGCGAGTACTGCGCGAAAGCTTGGCCGGTAACTCGGCCGGGGGAACCGGATGGGTCGCGTACATTCAGGAAACCGCCGCTAACGTCGGTTCCGGTTCGGGAATCTCAATCGCGATGCGCGTTCCCCTCCCGGGCTGGCTGTCGATCCAGATCCGGTGTTCGTTCCCGAAAAGAACCTTGAGCCGTTCGGTAACATTGCTCACCCCAATCCCCTGTTCAAACAAAGTAGCCAGTTTCTCCTCGGATATGCCGACGCCGTCGTCCTGGACAACTATTTGGAGCCGGTGTTCCAACCGGCGTGTCTCAATCGTAATGATTCCACCCTCGACTTTGCTGCTCAAACCATGCCTGATACAGTTCTCTACCAGAGGCTGCAGAAGCATGCTCGGAACCAGGATATCTAATGTTTCCGGATCTACGTTTTTCACAAAGCGAAGTTTCTCACCGAACCGCGTCATCTCAATCGAGAGATAGTCGCTGATGAACTCCAATTCGTCGCGCAATGGAACGAAATTGTCGTGATTGCGGAGACGGCGCCGCAGGATGCGCGATAGCTTCAAAACCACAACCCTCGCCTGCTGGGGGTCCGTGCGAATCAGCGACGAAACCGAGTTCAGAGTGTTGAAGAGGAAGTGAGGATTTATCTGGCTGGTAAGCGCCTCCAGGCGGGCCTTCATGAGCAACCGTTCTTGCTCCTCCAGCTTCACCTCTGTACGCGTGTTATTCCACACCTTCAACGGCAGAGTCACGGCGAAAACCGTGGTTGCGTACAAAGCTGCCGTTAGAGGCCAGTCGTCGTCCAGCTTGAAGATGTTGCCGGGGAAGAAGTCGCCGAGCGATTGCCGCAGGAACTCCGCGAGCAGGATCGCACCGAAGAAGAATGAATGAAGGAAGGCGCGCGGATAGTCGCGGCCTTTGCGCAAGGCCCGGAACAAGCTGATATCCAGCAGCGGTGACACTCGCCAAATGTCCTCTTTATCGAGGGCAACGTCCCGGACAAGCCCGCCCATGACCCCCACTCCCGCGAACAGCGGAAGGCTCAGATATTCATGAATGAACATGGCCGGAATGGAGATTAATATCCCCGAGACGAGCCCCGTGACATAACCGCCAACGACTCCCGCCAGCAAGCTGCCTTCCAGGCCGAGGTCTACCGCCTCATAGGACCGGACGAGAGCGCGAATGGCGACTCCGGAAGCGAATATTCCGGAGAACCACATTGAAAGTTGCAGCCGTTGGTTGAGCGTTCGCGCTTCCCGCATCAGCATCCGGCGGAGCGGTCCGTAGCGGATCACGAAACCGGAAATAGCTGCGGCAACGCCCAACTTTACCAGCAGCGTGATCAGGTGCCGTTCCACTCGGTGCCTATTATAATGGAGCTGTAACTACTCTCCCCCTGTAAATGCATACTACTGCAGCCTTTCGGCTGGCCAAAATCGCCGAAGCCAGTTTTCCGACGGCCTTCGGACACTTCCGGATCTACGGTTTCGAGGGACATTTCGGCGAACGTGTGGAAGAAGCCGTGGTTCTGAAAATGGGCGATCTTGAGATCCTCGATGGAGCCAAAGCGCCGCTGGTCCGCGTCCATTCGGAATGTCTGACGGGCGACGTATTCCATAGTCTACGTTGCGACTGCCGGGGCCAGCTTGACCTGGCAATCGAGAAGATTGCCGGCGAAGGACGTGGATTGCTCATCTACGAGCATCAGGAAGGGCGTGGCATTGGTCTGCTCAACAAACTTCGCGCGTATGAGCTGCAGGACCGGGGGCTCGACACAATTGAAGCGAACGAGAGCCTCGGTTTCGACTCCGATCTGCGCAGTTATACGCTGCCTGCCCACATTGCGCTCTATTTCGGATTGAGCAAGATCCGGCTGATGTCAAACAACCCGGAAAAAGTGCAGGCGATGGAGCAGGCCGGCGTGAAGGTGGTCGAGCGGGTACCTTGCCTGGTACCACCCATCGATTCGCGCCAGGCGTATCTGCAAACAAAAAGGGACCGTATGGGGCACCTGCTGGACTGAGTCCGATCCAGTCCATTTGCGCGGCGATTTGGAGATTCAGTTGTTGGCGACGGCAGTGAGGTAACAATAGCCATGCCCGGCATCTGGAAAAGTGCGGCGGCGGGAGCAACAGGCGGCCTGATTGCGTCGTACGCGATGAACGAGTTTCAGAGTCTGTGGCAGGCAGCCGCGGAAAAAGTCCAGCCTGGTCAAAATTCCGGCGGCGGAGACGACGCGACTGTGAAAACCGCACAAGCTGTTTTACGCTCGGTTGCCCACCGCGACTTGAAGCCGCACGAGAAAAAACGGGCGGGCGCGGCGGTTCACTACATCTACGGAACGTTAATCGGAGCGGCCTACGGGCTGCTGGCTACCCGGGCCCGCGCTGTAGCAGCGGGCCGTGGAACGGCTTACGGGGCTGCCGTATGGCTGGCAGGTGATGAGATTGCAGTTCCCGCGCTTGGGCTCGGGAAATCGCCTAAGGAGGCGCCGCTGTCCTCCCATGCCAACGCTCTTGCCTCCCATCTGGTGTACGGCGCCGTCACGGACTCCGTTTTCCGCCTTCTCAGCGGGGCCTGAGAATCGAATGACGGGGTACTGGCTATCGCGGCTCGTCTTTCAGCGTGCGCTCGGCCTGGTTTATTTAATTGCTTTCATTTGCGCGCTGAATCAATTCCGGCCGCTTTTGGGCGAACGCGGCTTGCTTCCCGCTACCGCCTTCATAAAGCAGGTGTCGTTTCGCGAAGCTCCCAGCCTGTTTTACCTGTTCCCCAAAGACATCGCGTTTACGGCGGCGGCGTGGCTCGGGATCATACTTTCCTGTCTCGCGATTACGGGAATCTCTGAGCGGTACGCCATGTGGGTTTCCATGCTGGTCTGGGCGGCGCTCTGGGCGTTATATATGTCCTTCGTGAACGTGGGCCAGACGTTCTACGGATTCGGATGGGAATCACTGCTCCTGGAGTGCGGCTTCTTCGCCGCGTTCCTGGGCAGCAGAAACGTTGCTCCCCAGGCGATTTCGATGTGGCTCCTGCGCTGGTTGGCGTTTCGCCTGATGTTTGGTGCGGGCTTGATCAAATTGCGCGGCGACACTTGCTGGCATGACCTGACCTGTCTCGACTACCACTACGAAACTCAGCCGATGCCGAATCCGCTGAGCTGGTATTTTCATTGGGCTCCGGCATGGACCCATCGGGCGGGCGTCCTGTTCAACCACTTTTCGGAACTGGTTGTGCCTTTCGGGTACTTCCTGCCCCAACCGGTAAGCTCGGTCGCTGGGATTATCACGGTCGTCTTTCAGGGATCGATTATGGCGAGCGGCAATCTCTCCTGGCTGAACTTCCTGACAATGATTCTGGCTATTCCGATGATCGACGACCGCGTGTTAGGATTCCTCGTTCGGAGCAAAACACCGGTCTTGGAGGCGCCGCCGTTTCCATACCAGGTCGCAACAATTGCGGTCGCCATTCTGGTGGCCGTCCTGAGTATCAACCCGATCCGGAATATGCTTTCGCCACGCCAGGCAATGAACGCCAGTTTCAATCCGCTGCACCTGGTCGATACCTACGGAGCATTCGGCAGTATCACGCGCACGCGGAACGAAGTGATAGTGGAAGGTACGGACGAAGCTGCAGTTACCCAGGAAACAAAATGGCGGGAGTACGAATTCCGGGGCAAGCCAGGAGAATTGGGACGAATGCCGCCGCAGATTGCGCCCTATCATCTGCGCCTCGATTGGCTGATGTGGTTTGCCGCAATGGACGCTTACTACCGGAATCCATGGTTCGTCCACTTCGTAGCCAGATTGCTGCAGGGAGACCGGGACACGCTCGGGCTCCTGCGGGTCAACCCGTTCGGCGACAAACGGCCCCGATATGTCCGCGCCTTGCTCTACGAGTATCACTTCACCACGCCGGACGAACGGAAGCGAACGGGGCTGTGGTGGAAACGAAGCCTCGTACGCGGGTACTTTCCACCTGTTTCTCTCGACATGCCCGAATTCCGGGCTATCCTTGACCAGCAGGGTTGGAAGTGAAGAGCGCTTACGTAATCGGCTCCGGGCCGAACGGCTTGACCGCGGCTATCGTACTCGCACGGGCGGGAGTGCCGACCACAGTGCTCGAGGCGCAGCCCACGATCGGGGGCGGCGCGCGCTCGGGTGAACTGACGCTGCCCGGCTTCATTCACGACATATGTTCGGCCGTTCACCCGCTGGCTGTCAGTTCCCCCGCCTTCCGGTCCTTCCCGCTCGCGGCGCACGGGCTGGAGTGGATACACCCAGAACTGCCGCTCGCCCACCCTCTCGGCGAGGGTACGGCCGCCATTCTGGACAGATCGATCGACGCTACAATTGCCCGGCTGGGCGAAGACGCCGCTGCCTACGACCGGACATTCCGGCCTCTGACCGAACGATGGAACGACCTGGTCCGCGAAACACTCGCGCCCATTCACGTTCCCAGGCACCCGTTTCTCCTGGCGCGTTTCGGGTTGCTCGCTCCGTGGCCGGCCACCGCGGTCGCGCGCTCGCTGTTCCGTACGACCGGCGCTCGCGCCCTGTTCGCCGGGCTGGCGGCGCATTCCCTCTTACCTCTGGAGCGGGCCGGATCTGCTGCGTTTGGCCTCATCTTGGGGCTTGCGGGACATGGAGTCGGCTGGCCCATTCCGCGTGGCGGTTCGCAGCAAATCGCCAATGCGCTGGCTTCGTACTTTCAGTCGCTCGGTGGGCACATCGTCCCAAACGCGGAGGTTTGTTCGTTGGATGACGTGAACGGCGCATCCATCGTGATGTGCGACGTTACGCCACGGCAATTCCTGGCAATCGCCGGATCCCGCCTGCCCGCGGAATTTAGCCGGAAACTGGCGCAGTACCGATACGGCCCCGGCGTCTTCAAGATGGATTGGGCGCTCAGCGGCCCCATCCCCTGGACGGATCCCGATTGCGCACGTGCCGGCACGGTGCACGTCGGTGGAACCCTCGATGAAGTTGCCGCCTCCGAGCGCGCTCCATGGGGCGGGGTCCATTCCGAACGGCCTTTCGTCCTGCTGGCGCAACCAAGCCTGTTCGACCCGACACGCGCTCCGGCGGGAAAACACACTGCATGGGCATATTGCCATGTCCCCAACGGCTCGACGGAGGACATGACGGAGCGGATCGAATCCCAGGTCGAGCGCTTCGCGCCGGGTTTCCGCGCTCGCATCCTCGCCCGAAGCGCGATGAAGTCGGCGGATTTGGAACGGCACAACGCCAATCTGATAGGCGGCGATATCAATGGCGGCGCGCAGGATCTGCTCCAGCTGTTTATGCGGCCCACGCCAAGTCTCTACCGAACTCCCTTGCGCGGCGTTTATCTCTGTTCCTCCTCCACACCACCGGGCGGAGGAGTACACGGCATGTGCGGGTATCACGCAGCGCGCATGGCGCTAAAGGACGCAGGCGGCCATGGCTATAATTGAGTTCCTCGATGCCAATCGATTGGTTCCCTTTATGGCTCAGCTTGCGCGTGGCTTCCCTCGCGACGGTGATTTCTCTGGGCATTGGACTCTGGCTCGCCTATCTCCTGGCTAACCGGGAATTTCGCGGTAAAGAACTGGTCGACGCGATCGTAACGCTGCCGCTGGTACTTCCGCCTACCGTCCTTGGATATTACCTTTTGGTGATGCTGGGACGGATGAGTCCGATTGGTCGTATCTACGAATCCGTCTTCGGCGGACCGCTGGTGTTTACATGGCAGGCTGCCGTGGTTGCCTCCACGCTGCATGCGATCCCGCTTCTGGTGAAGTCGGCCCGGGCGGCTCTATCGAGCGTGGATCGGAGCTACGAACGGGCAGCCCGCACCCTCGGCGCATCTGAATGGCGGCTGTTCTGGCGCGTCACCATTCCGCTCGCCCGCCGGTCCATCGTTGCCGCGACGGTGCTGGCGTTCGCGCGGTCGCTCGGCGACTTCGGCGCCACGCTGATGATCGCCGGCGATATTCCTCATCGCACCCAAACGGCATCCATCGCGATTTACGATGCTGTGGAATCCGGCAACACGATGGTGGCCCAGACGTTAGTGCTCACGATCTCGCTTCTCACCATCGGCATTGTTTATGCCGCGAACCGCCTGGAACGGCGGCAGGTGCGGGCGTGATCGAGGTGCGGCTTGCGAAGCGCTTCCTCGCGACCAGCGAGTCGCCCGGCTTTTCTCTCGAAGTGGACTTCCGCGCCTCGGCCGGAGTCACCGTCCTCTTTGGAAGCAGCGGAGCGGGAAAGACTCTTACGCTCGATTGCATTGCGGGCTTCACCAATCCGAACAGCGGCCGCATCATGCTGGACGATGGCATCGTCTACGATGCGGCTGCCGGCGTAAACCTCCGCCCGCGGGACCGCCAGTGCGGTTACGTGTTCCAGAACTACGCGCTTTTCCCGCATATGACGCTGCGGGATAATCTTGCATTCGCGGCCGAACGACACCCTCGCCTGGAACGCCACCGGAAGATTACCGAGATGCTGGAACGCTTTCGGCTGCTCGAGTTCGCCGGCCGCTACCCGCACGAGGTCTCAGGCGGCCAGAAACAGCGCTGCTCCATCGCGCGATCGCTGGTCAGCGCTCCGCGCGTTCTGCTCCTCGATGAACCCGCGCGCGGACTCGACGCCGCTCTCCGTGACGACTTGTACGCGCTGCTCCGAGAGCTGCGCTCTGAGCTGCGCATTCCGATCCTGCTGGTAACTCACGATCTTTCCGACTGCTTCTCGCTTGCCGATACGCTGCTGGTTTACCTCGACGGACGTATCGTCCAGGCGGGAGAGCCGCGAAAGGTCTTCGACCGGCCGGCCTCGCCGGCAGTGGCTCGGATTCTCGGCATCACGAACCTGTTCGAAGCGGAAATCCTCGCGCTGGATCCCGGACGGAACACGAGCCGGCTGCGGGCTTTGGGGCACGAATTGACGGGCACGTACTATCCCGGACGTCTGCGCGGGGATCGCGTTTGGGTATTCGCTCCGCCCGAGGATTTGCAGATCCAGACGCGCGCGGGGGAAAACCGCGTTCCGGTGAAGCTGATTCGCATGGTCGACCGTCCGCAATCCGTCCGATTGGAGTTTCTGCCGGAGATTGCGGTCGAGATGTCGCGGCACGAGTATGAGCAACAGCGAGACAACAAAGACTGGTTCGTCGCGTTCCCGCCCGGCTCGCTGCGTGTGACGGGTTGATCCGAATGCTGCGGTACTACATCACGGATCGGCATCTCGCAGGCGGCATCGAGCCCTTGCTCGAATCTATTGCGCACGCCAGCGTGGACTACGTTCAGATTCGTGAGAAAGACCTTTCAGCCCGCGAGTTGGTTGCTTTGGTGCGCCGCGTCAAGACCTCCGGCGCCAAGATCCTGGTCAATGACCGGACGGATGTTGCCCTGGCTTGCGGCGCCGACGGCGTACACCTGCGCGCCCATTCCCTCGCGCCGGCGCGATGGCGGGCGATCACACCGCCGGGGTTCCTGATCGCCGTATCCTGTCACTCTGCTGACGATGTCCGCCGCGCGGAGGCGGAAGGCGCCGATTTCGTGGTTCTCGGCCCGATCTTCGCCACGCCTTCGAAAGCCGCCTTCGGCGATCCTATCGGCTTGCGGCCGCTGCATGAGGCGGCTCACTCGGTTTCCATCCCGGTCCTCGCGCTCGGAGGAGTCAGCGAGGCGAACGCACCGGCCTGCCTGCGGGCCGGAGCCGCCGGGATCGCGGGAATCCGGAATATGATTACTCGCGCTTGCGAATCCCCCACCGCGCACGATTGTACCGGGTAAGTTCCGGAAACGTCTGGTACAACTCGAACGCGAAGTCTGCCGCGTTCCGGAAGTATTGCCCCATAAGCGGTTTGGCGGCGGTGAGAGCACGACATTCGCGATCGACGATAGCCCGCTCGGCGCGTGCCACTGGACCCGACCAACTCTTTCGTCCCGCGTACATAAAGGCGCGCAGGGACCGCTGAAGCAGCGCCTCGCCAATGGCTGCCGCCGCGGGCCCGGTCACGCCCGTCTGGCGAATGCACTCCACACATGTTTCGATCAGCGGCGTGAATAAGCTGCCCGCCAGGGTCTGCGCGGCATCGTACATTCTGATCTGGTCGCTGGCAATCTCCAACGGCTTGCCGCCCATCGCCCGGACCAGCAGCTTCGCGTGCCGCAACGCCTCACGATCGCCTTCAATGACGTAACGGTCGGCGAGCCCATCCACTGGATTGAGAGAACCGACGGCCGCGCCTCGGGCATGGAACTCAGGCACATCACAGCTATACTCGCCTGAGTCGCAGAGCAACAACGTCTTACCCTTCCACTGCAGTGTGGCATCCTTTAAAAGGCCGCACACGCGCCTCATTGTTCCGCCCGGCGCACACAGCAGAATGAGCGCGCAGTCATCCAACGCACTCATCTCCCGCGAGGGGAAACCGGCCTTGAGGCTGTTGGCGATGCGGGCAGCGAGCCGGTACGATGTGGAAGCCACAGGGCCAAGATGGCGCGGCAGGGTCGACACGCGGGCCAGACAACTCCGGCTTACGCTTCCCGCGGCCGCCAGGCCCCAGTTTCTCACGTGGTCGCGGGAATGCCGATGCCCGCCACGTCGCGGGCCCGCAGCAGCTTGATCTTATCCCGGATCTGAGCCGCTTTCTCGAATTCGAACTTCTTTGCGGCTTCACGCATTCGCGTTTCGAGTTCCGTGATGAAGCGCTCCCGGTCGGCAGGGCTCAGCTGTTCGGTATCGTCGTCCGGCTCGTCGGGAACTGTTACATAGTCGCCTTCGGCGATCTTGATGAGCGTCATGTCCAGAGGCTTAATGATCGATTGCGGCGTAATGTTATTGCGCTCGTTATATTCCACCTGCGTACGGCGGCGGCGCTGCGTCTCATCCATCGCGCGGCGCATGCTGTCCGTGATGACGTCGGCGTAAAGAATCGCTCTTCCTTCCAGATGCCGTGCCGCACGACCGATGGTCTGGATCAGCGAGCCGCTCGATCGAAGGAAGCCTTCTTTATCCGCATCCAGGATCGCCACCAGGGATACCTCGGGAAGATCGAGGCCTTCCCGAAGCAGGTTGATACCGATCAGGACATCGAACTCGCCGCGCCGGAGATCGCGAAGGATCTTGATGCGGTCGAGCGTGGTCACTTCCGAATGCAGATAGTTACATTTCACGCCGACCTCGGCGTAGTATTCGGCCAGATCCTCGGCCATACGCTTGGTCAGCACCGTCACGAGCACCCGCTGATTGTTTTCCACCCGCTTCCGGATCTCACCGAGCAGGTTATCGACCTGGCCTTTGATCGGGCGGACTTCCACTTCCGGATCCACCAGGCCGGTCGGGCGAATGATCTGCTCGACGACTACGCCCGCGGACTTCGTCAACTCGTACGGTCCGGGAGTTGCCGAGACATAGACGACCTGGTTGACGCGGTGCTCGAACTCCTCGAACGTAAGCGGCCGGTTATCCATGGCGCTCGGCATGCGGAAACCGTGCGATACCAACATCTCTTTCCGGGCCCGGTCGCCGTGGTACATGCCGTGGAGCTGCGGCACGGTCTGGTGGCTTTCGTCCAGGAAGAGGAGAGAGTCCTGCGGCAGGTAATCCAGCAGGGTCGGCGGCGCTTCGCCCGGCAACCTGCCGGAGAAATGACGCGAGTAGTTTTCAATGCCGTGACAGTAGCCGATCTCGCGCATCATCTCGAGATCGAACATGGTGCGCTGGTGGAGCCGCTGGGCTTCAATCACCTTGCCCTGGTGTTCCAGCTGGGGCCGCCAGTCCGCGAGTTCGGCTTTGATCGATTCCATCGCCTGATCTTTCGTGGTCTGAGACATGACGTAATGCGTCTTCGGATAGATGGGAAGACGCGCGTACGTTTGCCGGACCTGACCCAAAAGCGGATCCACCTGAAAGAGTCCTTCGATCTCATCGCCCCACATCTCGATCCTGTAGGCGTAGTCGTCGTAGGTAGGAAAAACTTCGATGGTGTCGCCGCGCACCCGGAAGGTGCCGCGCTTGAAATCGGATTCGTTGCGGTCGTAGAGAATCTCGACGAGTTTGGAGACGATCTGCTTGCGAGTGATCTTCTGACCCTTCTCGAGCATAAGAAGCATGCCGTAGTATGCTTCGGGCGAGCCGAGGCCGTAGATGCAGCTCACGCTCGCGACGATGATGCAATCGCGGCGCTCGAAGAGCGACTTGGTCGCGGCAAGCCGGAGTTTATCCAGCTCGTCGTTGATGGTGGCTTCTTTTTCGATATAGACATCGCTCGAAGGAATGTACGCTTCGGGCTGGTAATAGTCGTAGTAGCTGACGAAATACTCCACGGCGT
>JAOAPQ010000789.1 GCA_025462965.1 Bryobacterales bacterium | reverse complement strand
GATTAGGCCGAGGACTCGCCGTTCAGGCTTGAAACGATTCCCTGTAACTCGCCAAAACGATTTACAGTATTTCGAACATACTCTCCGTAACGCGGATGGTCGAGGATAGTTCCATCTGAAAAACTGCTGGCGAGAGCAGGTTTGTAACTGGCCTTCTGCGCTACGGCGTCAGCCATCGTATTCAGTTCCGCGGCAAACGCACGGCGCATCTCGATCAGCCTGGGATCGCGCAGAAAATCCTCATCTTCCGGACTGTGGAAAACCACAAATTGGTTCCAGAACATCGCCACTGCGTCGAAAGCCGCTCTCAAAATTGCATGACTCGAATGAAGGTGCAGATCCCGGTTAACACCGAATTCGTATTCTACGGCATCGTTCATTGAGCGGAGCCCGGCTACCGTCTTGCCGACCTGATCGCGCAGAGCGTTCGCGCGGCGAAGCTTTTCACTCCGCGCCTGCCCCGCCTCGCCAAGTTGAAGAAGGCTCGCATCGCTGCTCAGGACGGAAGCGAGAGCGCGGCGCATCACAGTAACTGTTCGTACGGGCCACATTTGGTCGAAGATAAACCACATTACGACGAAGGCTACCAGTATTCCTACAAAACGATCCCGGGCGGGGGCCAGCTCCGTCGGAGGACCGAACCCCTCAAACGCCACGAAGTAGAAAGCGAGAGCAATCTGCAACCCGACGTAGCTGAAACGCCGCCCCGTGCCGCACCACGCAGCGACGAAGGCGATCGCCGCTACCAGAACAACAAGCGACGTAATTGAATCCATCAGAGGAAAGAGAAATGCCGTAGCTCCAATACCGAAGACAAGGCCACCGATCGCCGCGCCCAAAATGCGGAACACGAACTTCTGTTTACCGGCGCCGGTCGAGCCCAGCGCGGTGAAGAACACGGTGGTGACCGACGTTGAAATCCCCGGCCAGTCTACTGCGTGATAGAAGATGTAGCAGATCGTCGCAGACAAACTTAACTTGAGGGCAAACGCAGCGTTATCCTGGTTCCTGAGCCCGCCAGGAATCACGAGAGGGACTTCTTTTGCCGGCAAGGCGATGAGATCCTTCCCGCCAGCTGAACGATCATATTGCGGCATACCACGCATCGTATGGAGCATTGTCTCGACACGATCGAGCAGCTTCGAAGGTGGCCCCGTACTAATTTCGGCCTGTCCCTCAAGTATCGAAGCGTTAGGAAACGCCAATTGGTGACACTCCGCGGCAATTCGGGCGCAACGCTCCGTAGTCTCCGGGTCGCCAATTACGGCATGTTGCGAAGCGAAGGCTGCCGAAAAATCCACGAGTTGAGCCAGCATGGTGATGTGCACACGCGATCCCATCGGAAGGGGCCCCGGATCCAGGTTCCTGTCGATGATGGCGTTATAAAGCTCCTGCATGGCTGTCTGGCCGGAAGCGGCAAGGCGGCTGACCTGAACAGTTGCCGCGGACACTTCCTCAGCGGGGGCTCGGCGGCCAATCGTCGTAAACAGGTTTTCCAACGCCTTGTATCTTGTCCGCAGTTGTTCCTGTAATCTCGCCGCCGGATTTGCCGCTCCAAAAGCGTATTCGACCGCTACAGAGCACCCAACCGCCACGGCGCCGGCACCCACCAGCCAAAGCGAATTCTTCACCAGTGCCTCCGCGGGCGCATGAAACTCCCAGGTAGCTATCAGAGTGCAGAATATGAATCCCCATGTGACCCCACTGTTGGGAATGGTCGTGGCCCGCATCATCATCCCGGCAACAAAGGCAGCAGCGGCTGTGCTTAGTACACGGGACATGGGACTGTTGTCCGTCAGGATGACGACGGCAAGTTCCGTGACTACCGCCGCGCACAGCGTGAGGACCAATATGATGCCTCCCCGCATAGACACCGAAGGAGAGTCCCGCCCGAGTAGGAAGACCGTGTACAAACCGAAGGCGGCCGCGGGGATCTGCCACGTCATCAAGAGGATCAACGTGAGGATAGTGGCCAGAACAATCCGCAAGGATGTGCTAAGCCGCCCCGGAGTAGGCTGCAGGTCCTCCCAAAATTGGTTAAGCCACGTCACCTTGCTACGGTCACAGCAGACGCTCCGATACGGAAGAGCGAAGGGTCGGGGTGCTCCACTCTTACCCGGACAGGAAACCGCGATGAAAGATGCACCCAGTTCAGTGTTTTTTCGATATCGGGGAGACCGGACGAAACTTTTCCATCTTCTGGGAAAACGGCGTATCCGATGCTTTCCACCACGCCGCTGAATTTGCGGTCGGGATGTTCCATCAAATACACCTCGACGTGGCCGCCGCGGTGAATACCCTTCAATTCCGCCTCGCGATAGTTCGCGACCACCCACCACGCCCGGGTGTCCACCAGCGTAAACATTGCGCCGCCGGGATGAGCATATGCGCCTTCGGAAATGTTCATGTTTGTCACATAGGCATCGAACGGGGAGAGCACACGGCAGCGCTCCAGATCGAGCCGCGCGCTATCCACTTTTGCGGCCTTCGCGGGACGCTCCGAGATCAGCGTTTCTATCCGGTCGATTGCGTGAACCGACTGGTCGAGCCGGGCCTGCGATGCCGCGGTTTGGGAATCTGCTTCCCGCCGGCGGAACTCGGCCTGGGCCTGCTGCGCCTGGGCCTGCGCGAGCGCTGCCTCCGACTCGTCAAAGTTTCCTTGAGCCACCCGCAATGCAGTGCGTGCCGTGTCCACTTGCTCCACGGTGACGTACTGCTTTTCGAGTAATGGCTCGATGCGGTTCAGGTTGTTAGTAGCAAGGCTAAGTTGTGCTCGCGCCGCGGTAGCGGCAGCCTGCGCCCGGGAGACGGTCGCTTTGGTGACGTCCACGCTGCTCACCGCGGTTCTGATCCCGGTCGCCGATTGCGCCAGGGTTGCGCGAGCTGCTTCCACTGCGCTGTTCTGTGCGGCGATTTTGCGCCCTTCATCGATGATGCGCTGTTCTAAATCCGCCTGGTCGGAAAGCGCCTGGCGAAGCGTATACTCGTAGGGGCGTGAGTCGATCGCGAAGAGAAGGCTCCCTTTCTTGACCAGTGCGTTGTCTTTCACGGGCAATTCGACCAGACGGCCGCTGACCTCGGCAACAATTTCGATAAAGTTTGCCCTTACGTTGGCATCGTCCGTCCGCGGGTGCCTGGCGGTTTCCTGGATGACCACGACCAACAACACGGCAGCCGCCCCCACCGTTGCAACGCCAACGCATCGGCCGAGCCATTTGCGAATTGGGCTTTCAGATGCGGCTTCCAAGTTACCTCCTTATCGATAAAAGATCAGCCACAGCGCGCAGGTGAACAAGACGACGGCGCTTGGATAGAAGAGCGCGACCGGACCGACGTGCGATTCGAGCTTGCATCGCACTACGAGACTGCGCGCAAAGAAAGTAAAAATTACGGCAACGCTCAGGCAAACCATCCAGACGGGGAAGAAGGAGCCGAGGATATCAACCGATGGCGCGCGTGCACAGCCCATGAGCTCGGAACTGAACGCGGCAATCGCGACCCGCCTGTGATCGATCTTCATTTTTTCGGTGCTCCTGGTGGTTGTGGTTTGGTGGCAGGCGGACGGTTTCGCAACAGGTTGCCGGTGACAAACTCCAAGTTGACAGCCTGGAGAAAAAGCTCGGAACGGGCGGATACTCCGGAAAGCCGCGCTAACGCCAACTGCTTCTCGGCGGTAACCACATCGACCAGGTTCTTGACGCCGTATTTGTAGGCATCAAGGGAGGCCGAGTAGGAAGCGTTGGCGGATTCCAGGAGCGCCACGGCGGCTTGTTCCTTCCTGATCGCCGTGCGAAACGCGATGTACGACGACCAGACCTCGCGTGTTGCGCGGTCCCGCTTATCGGTCAGCTCGTCTTGAGCTTCACGGTGCCTGGATTCGGCCGCGGTCAATTCGTGCCTCCGGGAGCCGCCATCGAAGATGCGCCACTCGATGTCGAACGCGGCGGACCAGGTCGGTTTGCTCGCTGAGCCGAGTTGCCCATAACTTGCCGTCGGCCATATTGATGTCTGCGCGGCAGAACCCAAAAAGCTCATCCGGGGCCCATATTCCGCTTTGGCCTCCCGGATCGCAGAATCGGCTGCACGAATTTCTGCGGCTTGCGCCAGCAGGTCCGGCCGGTCCGCCAGCGCCCGTTCAACAAGCTCTTCGATTGAGAGCGCCAGCAACTGAGGCAGCGGTTCACTCTTTTGAGCGTCGATCGTGATGTCCGGTGAAGGCTCTACTCCGATCGCATTTCGCAGTCCGACTCGTGAAATCCTGTCGTCGCCGTCCGCGGACTCCTCGTCGAAGACGGCTTGTGAAGTCTCGGCCCTGGCGTTCAGAACGTCCGGGAGCGTGGAGCGTCCATTGCGCAGTTGCGCTTCCGCGGCATCCTGCGTGGTCTGCGCCGTCTTCAGAGTGTCCTTTGTAGCTTGCAAGCGCTCCTGCGCCGTCAGCAGCTTGTAGTATGCGCTGGCAACCTGGAACGCTACGTCCTGATTTACCTGTATGAAGTTCGCTCCGGCGGCTAGCGTCCCGGCAGTGGCGGCGTCCACCCTGGCCTTGCGCTTCCCGGAGTCGAAGAGAAGATATTGCAGCGTGATTTCCGGCTGCAAGAGTCCTGCTTCGACCGTAATGTAGCCCAGAGGCGCCAGGGGCTTCGGGAAGGGCTCGATGATCCGCTGGCCGGCGAAAGTGGCAACACCTGCCAGGATGGGATAGTATGCGCTTCGTTCGATGCCGAGTTGGTCGGCTTTCTGTTTGGCACGTTCCCAGGCAACACGGGTGCGAGGGTCGCTGTGCTCTGCGACGTCAATAAGCTCCGCCAAGCTATAAGCACGGCTTGGTTCTATGGTCGCGGTTCGAGCTTCCGGAGTGCCGCGGGCTGTGCAGTCAGCTGCCTCACGAGGCGTGGAAGCGTTCCCTGCGCACTGACTCCACGCCTCCGTCACGCACGCCGCCAGCGTCAGCGGTATGAGGAAACCTCGCCTGTTCTTCATGGCTCCTGCGCCGCGCGGCCCGCGGCACTTTGATAGCGATTTATGACCCTGCCGCTTCAGCGATCAACTGTCCAACTTTGTCATCCAACTCTCGAGCGACCCGAAGAGCTTCCGTGTTCCCATACGGCACGAGCAAGCTGGCCATAGTGTCATAAGACAACTGCACACCGCCGGGCCGTTCATCGATCAGCACGGTCACGGGAGCATAGGACGCCGCATCGGGAACATGCCGCGTCATCGCCTGCATGGTCAGCGGGTTGCCCAACACGATACGGAGACTCTTCGGCGCGCCCGATCCCTGCGCTCTTGCGAGAACCATGCCGACGTCGAAGTGGATAAATTCCATCAGCCCGTACTTCCCAAGCATTGGCTGGACAACACTCTCCATTTCGTTGTAGGTTTTTGCAGAGGCGATCTTTTTTGCGAACTCGCCCATATCCGGATGTCCGACGGCTGCGTTCAGCGCCGCCACGACGCTCTCGAACGGTTTCGCAGAAGTCACGCTTGACCGCTGAATGCTGATTTGTCTTGTTGTCATAAATTTTCTCCGGGAGCGCAGTCTTGCAAATCTCTTCTCAATACTTCGGAGAAACGCTCGCTGTTTTCCGTCAGCATGCGGGAAAGGCGATTGAGCTGATCGATTCTCCAGTCATAGGTTTTCGTGACATCCGTGGCAAAGTAGGCCTTCTGTTTGTCCAAAAGATCTTGAGCAAAACCTTCTCCCGCCCTGCCCTGGGTGAACTTCGCGAGGTCCGGTGCTGGGATTTCTACTGCTCCGTATGTACTTTTCATTGTATGTGCCTCTCATTACTACTTATCAGCTTGATGAATTGGTATAACTAAAAACCATTTATTGGCCTGATCGGGACCGGGTAAATGTATGATGTATGTGCCGTTCCACCCGCCGTGGGTGAAACCCTGGAGCTCGTCTGGATGAGGAGTTACCACCATAATGTGGGGTCCTACATGAAACTCCCCGCCGGACGCGCCCGGAACCCATTGCCCCATATACATGTAGGCAATGCCCAGTCTGTCGATGTGCTGCGGCCGTCCGGCAAGGCCGTCCTTCACCCACTGAAAGAAAGCGCTATCGAAGCATCCAGGGTCGTCATGCTTCGAGCCGGGGGGTGGACCTGGCAGGCAAGTCCATTCACTTGTACCCTTGCGGAGAACTCGAAATTCGCCGCCTTTGTTGGCCGGATAATCCACGATAGTCGCGCCGTCGGTTATGAAGTTTGGTGCGGCCCTCAGCGCGTCCGCCATTTTCTCAGCGTCCGTTGCAGGCAGGTGTTCAGTCGTGCTCTGAGCTGCCGCCGTGAGCACAGCAAAAAGGCAAAGTAAGGTTGGCTTCATTTCGACCCTCTATATGAATTCTTTGCGGTCCTTCCATCCGAGAACCCATCACGGCGTAGTGCAACCGCGTATCCAACCGGATCTGTTTGAAAAAGAGGGCTTGAGAAAGAAATTGGAGTGACAGAATCTTAGGAAGTGCCAGGATTCCGGGAGTTGAACGATGGGCCTACCGCACGTCGTGTTTCTTTATGTTGAGCTGTTTGATTTTCAAATCCAGCGTCGACCGCGGGATCCCAAGTTTGGCAGCGGCTCCATTTGGCCCGGCAACTTTTCCTTTACTTTCCGCAAGAGCCGCTTTGATGAGATCCTTCTCATAGCTCTGGAGAGTCTCTGTGAGAAGACCTGATGACTTCGGCCGAGGTGCGTCCTGACTGGAAAGCCAGGCCTCATCGACCCGAAAGGTATCCCCGGTGCAGAGAATGACGGATCTCTCGACAATATTTTGCAGCTCGCGAATATTGCCTGGCCAATGATAGGACTGGCATAGCTTGAGCGTATTCCTGTCGATCCTGGTGATTTGCTTTCGCGCCTTCTCGGCATAGCGCTTCACGAAGTACTCCACCAGCATCGGAATGTCTTCCTTCCGGTTCCGGAGAGGCGGCACCTCGATTGGGAAAACATTCAGCCGGTAGAAGAGGTCGGCGCGAAATGTTCCGGCGGCAATCGCTGCCGTCAAGTCGCGGTTGGTAGCGGCGATGATTCGAACATCAATGGGAATGACCCGGCTCCCCCCCACTCGTTCAAATTGACGCTCCTGGATCACCCGCAGCAATGCAATCTGAGTCTCCGCGGGAAGCTCGCCGATTTCATCGAGAAAAATCGTGCCGGAGTGCGCCAGCTCAAAACGGCCTTGCCGCCGCTGCAAGGCGCCGGTGAAGGCCCCCTTCTCGTGGCCAAACAATTCTGAGGCGATGAGCGAGGAAGGAATCGAGGCGCAATTCACGGCAATAAAAGCATGGCCGACACGCTGCGAACCTTTGTGTATGGCGCGCGCAATCAGCTCTTTCCCGGTACCTGTATCACCCGTAATCAGCACCGTGGAGTCTGTCGGCGCGACTTTCACGATGCTGGAAAGGACTGTTTTCAGGGGCGGGGAGGAGCCCACGATCTCCTCAAACATGAAGGCCTGATCGATTTGCTCTCGCAACGCGAAGTTCTCCTGCCGCGTTCTTTCCTCCGCCTGTTTGCGATCGTCGATGTCGGTAGCGGTCGCATACCAGCGAACGACCTCACCTCGTTCGTCCCGCAGCGGGTTGTACTGGGCCAGGAACCAACGATACTGACCATCCCTGCGGCGCACACGCCGTTCGTACTCGAATGGGACCCCACGCGAGATCGCCGCCTCGCGTTCGTCGCGCAATCTCTCGGAATCCTCCGGATGAAAGGCCTCACGAAACCTTTCCGACTGCACTTCTTCTTTCGTCAGGCCGGTGTACTCGAGTACTGCCTGATTCGCGTACAGAAAGTCTCCGCCAGTCCCGATCGCGACGATGAGCTGAGGTATGGCATCGATGATAGTTCGAAGTTCGGCTTCGGATTTGGCTATTTCGTCGAGAGCCTTCGTCAGCGCCGCCTGTGATCGTTCTCCCTCGATCGCAATTACGGCTATGTGAGCTGCGGCTTCGATCAGTCGCAGATCAGTGTCGCCAGGCGTGCGGGGCTCCGCATAGTACATTCCGAAGGTGCCGAGCACTTGCTGGTTTTTGGAGAGTAGCGGCTGAGACCACGCGGCGCGCAATCCGTAACTTAAAGCAACGTCTCGATAGTTAACCCATCGGGGGTCGGCCGCAATGTCGGAAACGACCACCCGCTGCTTCAGAGCGGCGGCGGTTCCGCACGAACCTGCGCTAGGACCAATCGTCAGAGGACTGATGGCCTCAGTCCAACCCTTGGGAAGCCCAGGAGTGGCTGCGGGCCAAAGTCGCATGCCGTCAGCATCCATCAGCATCACTGTCGATATAACGTTGGGAGCCTGAGCGTCGATCGTATCGCATAAATTTTCTAGAATATCTGCGAGGCGAGCGCCGCCTGCGATCATCTCCAAGGTCCGTTTTTCCGCGGCCAGTAGTGCCTCGGCGCGCTTACGATCCTCGATGTCGGTATTCGCTCCGTACCATCTGGTGATGTCTCCCGAATCGTCTCGCAACGGCTCCGCACGGAACAGAAACCATCGATATTCCCCGTCGAAACGGCGCAGACGCGCTTCGATCTCACCGGTTTCCCCGGAAGCGAGTAGGCGCCGCCAATAATCCATGAGCCTGCCCCGGTCTTCCGGATGAAGCGCAACAGCCCAGCCCCAATCCAATGCCTTTTCAGCAGAGAGGCCGGCGTAATCCAGCCATCGCCGGTTGAAGAATTCGGCCGAGCCGTCGAGACGGGCAGCCCAGGCCATCGCCGGAATCGTGTCAATGATGGTTCTCAGTCTATCTTCCGAGTTCTTAACTTCGCCCAGAGCCTTTTTGACGGCTACGTGCGATCGTTCCATCTCTATCGCGATGCGCGCGATGTGGCCGGCCGCATCGATCAACTCAAGATCGCTGCTCTCTGGTGTCCGCGGTTCGGGGTAGAACATTGCGAACGTACCCAACACCTCGCCATCCTTCGCAATGAGGGGTTCGGACCAGGACGCGGAAAACCCATAGCTTAGAGTCAAGTCGCGGGCGTCATCCGGCCATCGCGGATCTTCGGAAATGTTCGGAACGATCACCCTTTGTTTGGTAAAAGCGGCCGCGCCGCAAGAAGCCCTGGTAGGACCGATCCGCCAAGGCGTGATGGCCGTTTTGAACGTCGCGGGGACATGAGGCCCGGCACACGGCAATAGCCACTCGCCGTCCAACAAACAAACCATTGAAGTAGCAGGTGGGGCGTGGGCGTCGATCGCGGCACACAGATCGTTCAGGACCTCTGAGAGGCTTGCGCCATTCGCCATCATCTCGAGCGTTCGCTTCTCCGCAGCTAATAGAGATTCGGCCTGCGATG
>JAOAPQ010000488.1 GCA_025462965.1 Bryobacterales bacterium | reverse complement strand
ACCTTGGCCAGTTCACCTACAACACGAGCACCCAGGCGCTCACCAAATGTGAAAGCCAGGAATTACTGAAAAACAACGCCAATCAAACAAGTTACACGCAGAGTTATGGGAATGCTAACAAAACGGTGAACGATACGCTTTGGGCGGCATTCGTGCAGGACGATTTCCGCGTCCACCCAAATTTGACTCTGAATCAGGGCCTCCGCTACGAGCAACAGACGTTCACGGATTCGCGCAAGAACTTTGCGCCGCGCGTCGGTTTCGCTTATAACTGGCACGGCGACGGAAAGACCGTGATTCGGGGCGGGTACGTGATTTACTACTCGCAGATTGTGGATGACGCTCAAGCGAATTATGCGTTGACCGGGTTGACCGGTGTGTTCAATTACACAGCCGCTCCGGGGCAAGTCGGATTTCCTGCAAATGTGGCAGCCGCGCCCCTGCCGGCGTTCCCGGCGGGCGCAGTGGCGCCTTTGCGCAGCCTGTATGTGCGCCCGGGCGATCCGCTCTATCCGAGTGCCAGATTATTGAATCCGTATTCGGAGCAGTGGACCATCGGCGTGGAGCGAAGAGTCATGCGGGACTGGCTGCTCAGCGTGGACTATGTCGGGTCGCACACACTGAAGATCAATCGCCCGTTGGATGTCAACGCGCCCGCGCCCTTCATCCGCACCGCTCCGGGTCAGGTCCGGACGGCGCAAGCGGCTAATTGCACGCGGCCGTCCTGGATCGCATGGTATGCGCAGAACGGCGGAACGTGCAGCGCGACAACAGCGACCAATCCACAGCCGCCCTACGCCCTGATCCAAAGCGACGTAAACGATGGGTATGCGCATTACAACGCGCTCGATGTGAACCTGACGCGCCAGCTCAATCACGGGCTCTCGATGCTGGCGAGTTACACCTGGTCGCATACAACCGACAACGTGGATCCCGATACCACAAGCCAGAATCCGAATGACCCGAACTTCCTCGGACGTGTGGAAAATGCGAACGCAATCTTCGATCAGCGGCATCGTTTCGTACTCAGCGGTATTTGGGTAGCTCCGCTGAAAATCAGCGTGGGCGGTGTTACGACGCTAGCGTCGGGGCTGCCCTATAACGTCGTGACCGGAGTGAACAACAGCGGAGATACCGGCGCGACGACGGACCGGCCGGTGATCAACGGAGTGGTCGTGGGGCGGAACACGGGCCGCGGAACGCCAATCTACGACGTCGCTCCGTTTGTGGAGCGGCCGTTCACACTGATGAGCGAAAGGTTTCATCTGGTGCTTCGTGCGGAAGCGTTCAACGTCCTGAACCACGCGAATTTCGTGGGCTTCAGCGGCACTTATGGGAACGGCGCGGCGCCCGGGCCGGGCTTCGGGCAACCGCTCGCGGGGATTACCAACCAGCTTCCGGCGCGGTCGCTCCAGTTCTCCGCGAGATTGAATTTCTGATGCGTAGCTTTGGTTTGTTCGTACTGCTCGCCCTGCGGCTTTCGGCCGCGGTGGTAGATTCCAAAGTCCTGGATGGATTGGAGTGGCGAAGCATCGGCCCCGCAGTCATGGGCGGGCGCATATCGGACCTTGACGGAATTCCGGGCGATCCGACCACAATGTTCGCCGCGGCCGGGTCGGGCGGCTTGTTTGTCACTCGCGACGGCGGCATGACATGGAAGCCGATCTTCGACCGGCAGAGTACCATTTCCATCGGTGCGATCGCCCTTCAGCACGATAACCCCAAGGTGATCTGGGTTGGGACGGGCGAATCGAACGTGCGGAACAGCGTTTCGTTCGGCGATGGCGTGTACAAGTCCGAAGACGGCGGACAGACATGGAAATGCGTCGGGCTGCGCGACACGCAGACGATCTCGCGAATTTTGATTCATCCGAAGAATCCGAACATCGTTTATGTCGCGGCGGTGGGACATCCGTTCGGGCCGAATGCGGAGCGCGGGGTCTTTGTGACCGAGGACGGCGGAAACACCTGGCGGAAATCTCTGTTTATCGACAACGATCATGGCGCGGCGGATCTGGAGATGGATCCCGCCAACCCCGACATTCTGTATGCGGGCATGTGGCACTTCGATAGGAAGCCGTGGACTTACACGAGCGGGAGCGAGAAGGGCGGCGTGTTTCGGTCGACCGATGCGGGGCGCACGTGGAAGAAGCTTGCCAACGGACTGCCGCAATTGATGGGGCGCATTGGCGTGAAGGTCGCGCCCGCCGATTCGAAGACAGTTTACGTAATTGCCGAGTCGAAAGAAGGCACTCTTTTCCGGTCGCAGGACCGGGGCGAGACGTTCACCAAGGTCTCGGAAGATCGTGAGCTGGTTGGTCGAGGCTACTACTACTGCGACATGCGAGTGGCGCCGGATAACGCGGATCGGATTTTCGTGTTGACCGATGCGCTGCTGCAATCGAACGACGCGGGTAAGAGCTTCCGGCGCATTTCGCCGAAGGTACATGGAGATCTTCACGCGCTGTGGATCGACCCGAAAGATCCGCGCCGCATATGGCAAGGGCACGATGGCGGGCTTTCCGTCAGTTACGACGCGGGTGGGCACTGGGAGCAGATCAATAACATCCCACTCGGTCAGTTCTATCGCGTTTCGGCGGATACGCAAAAGCCTTTCTATAACGTGATCGGCGGCTTGCAGGACAACGGGTCGTGGATCGGCCCGAGCCAGACGCGCGAACCGGGCGGCGTCTTCAACGACGATTGGCGCATGGTGAACGGCATCGTGGGTTTCGAAGCGCTGATCGATCCGGACGATCCGAATATCGTGCTGACCGAGACCCCGGGCGGCGGGCTGCTGCGCACGGATCTGCGGACGCGGGAGCAGCAATCGGTTTCGCCGCAGCCGCGGAGTTATTCCGGCGCGCCCGCGAGCGAGTGGAAGTACCGTTTCGGATGGGACGCACCGCTCGTGCGCTCGCCGTTCGGAAAGAAGACGATCTATTTCGCGGGGAACGTGATCTTTCAATCGAGCGATTACGGCAGGACATGGGAAAACATCAGCCCGGACCTGACGACTAAGAACGCGAGCCGGATGGGTAACATCGGGGGTCCGGTCTCGGTGGATAATTCATCGTCCGAGGTTTACTCCACCATCAGTGCGTTCGCGGAATCGCCTGCAAAGCGAGGCGTCCTTTGGGCGGGCACGGACGACGGCAATCTCCAGGTTAGTTTCAATGGCGGCGGTAAGTGGAGTAATGTTCCGCCGAACGTACGAGACGCACGCGTCTCGCACGTTGAGCCATCGCGGTCGGGTGAGATGACAGCGTACGCGTCGCTCGACCGGCATATGTTCGACGACTTTCATCCGTACATTTACAAGACCGAGGATGGGGGAAAGTCATGGGTGAACGTCAGCGGGAACCTGCCGGAGAAAGCGTTCGTATGGACCGTTCGGGAGGATGCGCGGAATCCGCGCGTGCTGTATGCGGGGACGGAGCTGGGGATCTATGCGTCGGTGAGCGGGGGCGGTGAGTGGTTTCCGCTGCACTTGAAAAATCTGCCGTGGACGGTGGCGGTGCGGGACATCGTTCAACAGCCGGACACGAACGACCTGATTATCGCGACCCACGGGCGGAGCATCTGGGTGCTGGATGACGCGACAGTGATCGAGCAGCTTGCGGACGCGATTCAGCAGGTTGCGTATTTGTTCGATGTGCGGCCGGCGATACGTTACTCTGTGCGCGCGATGCGATTCGGGTATGGAGACAAGACGTTCACGGGGATGAACGCTTCGTACGGGGCGCAGATTTCCTATTACGTTTCCGGCGCGGCGGGAGCGGCGGGCGCGGCAAAGCTGCAGGTGTTGGACGCGAAAGGCGCCGTAGTTCGGGAGTTGGACGCGGTAGACGGCCCGGGTGTGCATCGCGTAGTTTGGGACCTTCGATACGCGTCGGGGCCGCAGGCGCGGCCGGGCGCGTACACGGTGCGCCTGAGCGCCGGCGGGCGCGAGATGGAGAAGAAGCTGGAAGTGCGGCTTGACCCGAGCTTACAGGTCTCGGAGGAGGATCTGGTAAACCAGTTCGAGATGAGCCGTAAGCTGCGAGAGATGTCGGCGGCGGTTCGCGCGACGGGGAAATTTGCTCGGCCGCGGGGGATGGGACGGTCGGAAACGGGGCCCCGGCTGGCGGAGAATCTTGAGGCGCTTTACGGGTTGGTGGACGCGGCGAACGCGGCTCCTACCCCGGCCATGCTGCGGTACTTCGCGGAGTTGGAAACAGAGTTCAAGGCAGCGATGGCGAAGTAGAGACTGCGCGCCCCGCGCAGATCGCCGCCGGAATTTGAGAAAGCGGCAGAACGCTGTTGGCCGCACCCAGGCGGATGGCCTCGGCTGGCATACCGAATACGGCGCAGCTTGCTTCGTCCTGGGCGATCGTCCGGCCGCCGGCGCGTCTCATGCGCAGCAGGCCCTGAGCGCCATCGGTACCCATCCCGGTCAGAAGAACGCCGATTGCGTCCGGCCCCGCGGCCTCCGCCACGGAACGGAATAGGACATCCACCGACGGCCGCACATAGCAAACCGGCGGGCCATCCTGGATGTCGACCCGGTAGGAGTTTCCCGATTTGCGCAGCATCATATGCAGATTGCCAGGCGCGATCAAGACGCGTCCGGG
>JAOAPQ010000783.1 GCA_025462965.1 Bryobacterales bacterium | reverse complement strand
CGGCTTAAATCACTCCGCGGAGCACCTTCGATCATATGCGCTCTGGTACTATCGACGTCGGCCACTCCGGTCTTCGGAATTGCAGTGCTTCAGCCGCTTCTCGGCGAAACGAGCACGGGAACGGTAGGACTGGTCGCCTTGGCCATCAATCTTGTTATGCCGACGGCGATCGTCTTGCTCGAGATCGAGAGCGCGAGTTCTTCGGGTTCCAAAGCTTCGCGCCGGGCACAGGTGCTGGCTGGCCTCAAAAGCGGACTCCAGTCTCCACTCCTGTGGGCCCCAGTGCTCGGAATCGCGCTCGTGCTGGCAGGGCTTCACCTGCCGAAAGCGGTTGCGAGCGCCTTCGAGATGATCGGATCCGCAACCTCCGGCGTGGCGGTTTTTACAGTTGGCCTGACTCTCGCCGCACACTCTTTTCATTTGTCTAAGGCGGTGATTCTGGGAACGATCGCCCGAATCACGGTGCAAACGTCTGTCCTGTTCGTGCTGCTGCACCTGCTTCACGTGCAGGGCCCCTTCGCTCGCGAGGCACTGGTCTGCTGCAGTTTTCCCCTCGCGACGGCAGTTGTTCTGTTTGCAGCGAAATACAAGGCGATGGAGGCGGAGTCGGCATCGATGCTGCTGCTCTCAACGCTGTCTCTGGTCATTACGGTCCCAGTCACTCTAGCCCTAAGCGCATAAGCCAGGATTGTCCGGCGAACACCGTTATATTTCCATTTGAACGGGCGAGCGGTTTTGGAATATTCTGAACCTGCGATGATCACAGGCTCGATTCGGATTGCCGTGCTGGCCGGGTGGGTGGCCGGCTTGCTCTGGTGGGAACGAAGAACGTCCCTTCGGAGCTTTGTGGACTGCAAGGTGAAGCGTGATGTTCGCAACCTCGCAGTAGCGCTCCCGGCTCTCACTGTGGTGCAGCTTTTCGAGGTCCCCGTGGCCGTCGCGATTGCGAGGCGAGCGCAACAGCAACGGAGCGGGTTGCTGATGATTGCCCAAGTTCCGGAATGGGTGAGATCAGCGGCAGCCATTCTGCTGCTCGACTACACGCTGTATATCTGGCATCGCCTGACCCACCGGGTCTCGTTCCTGTGGAGATTCCACCAGGTTCACCACGTGGACCGCGAGATGGATGCGTCGACCGCACTCCGCTTCCACTTCGGCGAGATTACACTTTCTGTTGCATTCCGGGCAGCGCAAGTTTGGCTGATAGGGCCGACTCCGGCGGCGTACGGCGCATGGCAGACATTTGTCTTTCTTTGCATCCTGTTCCATCACGCCAACATTCGGTTGCCTCTAGCCGTGGAGCGGCGTCTGGCCAGAGTTCTTGTTACCCCTCGACTGCACGGCATCCACCATTCGGTGGCGCCGGAAGACGTAAATTCCAACTGGTCGAGTGGCCTTACCGTTTGGGACTGTCTGCACGGCACCTTGCGTACACGCGTTCCGCAGGACTCAATTACGATCGGCGTCCAGGGATTGAGGGACGACCGTCACCAGGAGTTGTGCAGCAATCTGTCGCTTCCTTTTCACGATGGCATCGGCGTAATTCCCACCGCCGGTGCGAGCCATTGCGAGCCCGTCAGCGCCCTCGAAGCGTGATGTCTTTCAGCCGCTTTTACGGCGCAAATCGCGATACCACCGGGCGAGACGGTTGGGTGAAACACCGCACCAGTACAGGACTTGCAAAGCGGTCCAATGCAACCATATTAAAGCGAAATTTCGTTGCTCAAAGCGGCGGGACGAAGTGCGCATCCTGCACGACACGTGAACGAATCGGCCGGCTCTGCGCAACCGGCGCAACAGGTCAAGATCTTCAAACAACGCAAGCGCGCGGAACCCGCCGATCCGATCGTAGATATCTCGCCGGATGAAGATCCCGGAATCGCCATAACAGAGGCCAAGGATTCTCAGCATCGGATAGATGGCCGTCAACTGTCTTGCCGCTCGCGAAGGGCCGTCAAAGACCAGCCCAAAGTTGCCGCCCGCGATTGATGGGTCTTCCAAATGCCTGTGAATCTCATGCAGCGACTGCGGCGGAGGAACGGTATCGGCATGTACGAACCAGAGTACGTCCCCCGTGGCTTCGAGCGTTCCGGCATGCATTTGCGCGCCGCGTCCGGCCGGCGCGGTCAGAACTCTTGCGCCCTGCACGCGGGCTAAAGACCGGGTTTCATCGCTGCTGCCGCCATCGACGACGATAATCTCTTTGTCTCCCTCGAGCTGTTGAAGACCGCGGAGCGTCTCCGTGATGCACTCCTGTTCGTTCAGCGCGGGAACAATAATGCTGATTCGCATTGCTGAAAGTACCAAGCTCTTGTAGCGGGCGCTGAAGATGGCTGGGCCGCCAGGTGCCGAAAGAGGGTCGTGAGGTCGCCGGGAGTATCGACATCGAAGAGCGGTTCGAGTTCGACGACGGACAATCTGTGATCTTCCATTCTCCGTTTCAATGCGTCCCACGTTTCGGAGCTGCTCCATGGCAGCGAAGACAGGAGTCCCGGTGCACACGCGCGTAACCCCAACAAATAGAACCCGCCGTCCGTCGAAGGCCCGACCACGGCGTCGTTTGTTTGAAGGACATCGAGAGCTCTTTCCAGATGGCCCGCCGTGAGCGCCGGCGAATCGGCACCGATGGCGATAGCGACGGCAGCCTCGCGCAGTCCGCGACTCAGGATGCACTCTATGCGTTGGCCTAGATCGCCTGCCCCTTGAAGCCAGACGTCGTCGGATGAAACGCAGACCGGAAAATCGCCGGGCAGAGTGGTAGCCAGTATCGGGCGCACGCCCGGACAGAACTCGACTGTCCGCCAGACGTCCAGAAGCATTGCACTTGCCAGGCCAGCCGCGCCCGCGGCCCCCAGAGCGGGAATCAGGCGCGTTTTGACCTCCCCGGGTACCGGAGGTTTTGCGAATATACAGGCAGGGATTTTGTTATCGCCGGTCACAATGGCCCTTGTCCTTACCGATTGTCCAACATGAGCTACCAATACGACATGGTCGTGATCGGTGGAGGAGCTGCCGGATTAACCGCGGCGGGAATGTCTGCCGTTCTTGGCGCGAAGACGGCACTGATTGAAGAACACCGGCTTGGCGGGGACTGCACATGGGCGGGCTGTATACCCTCTAAAACGCTTCTGCGGGCATCCAAAGCCGCGTATCACATGACAACAGCGGATCGTTTCGGATTCGTGCCGATTCAGCCGCAATTCGATTTTTCACAGGTCATGGGTCACATCCGGCGCACCCGCCAACGTATATACGAGGTAGCCGACGCGCCTCCGCATATGGAGAAGTTAGGCGTCGAGGTTGTCTTGGGCCGAGCTCGGTTTGGCGATCCCCATACGATCGAGGTCCGGGAGGCATCCGGTACCTCGCGCCGGCTCACTTCACGATTTTTCGTTATTGCGACTGGCAGCCGGCCGAGAACACCGAACCTCGCAGAATCTACGCTCACGAATGAGACCATTTTCGAGTTGGAGTCTCAGCCGAAGCGACTGCTTATCATGGGCGCCGGACCGGTCGGTATTGAAATGGCACAAGCCTTCCAAAGGCTGGGATCCGAAGTCACAGTCGTGGCTCGGGGGAACCAGATTCTCCCTCGTGACGATCCGGAACAGGCCGGCATGTTGCAGGAATGTCTCTCTCGGGAAGGTATTAAATTTCTGTTCGGGCAGGATGTCGCCAGCCTGCAAAGGCACGGAAACGGTCTGGCCGCTATGCTGAAGGACGGACGCACACTCGCCTGCGACGCCGCGCTCTCGGCCATTGGGCGCGAGCCCGGGGTCAGCGGACTCCAGTTAGAGAATGCCGGAGTTCGGTTTGGAGAAAAAGGAATCGACGTCGATCGGCGCTGCCGCACCTCACAGCGGCACATCTACGCAGTGGGCGACGTCACCGGGAAATATCAATTCACGCACATGGGCGAGC
>JAOAPQ010000777.1 GCA_025462965.1 Bryobacterales bacterium | reverse complement strand
TCCCTTCGTGCGCGAGACTTGCGCTTCGATGGCTGCGATCCGTCCTGTGTGCCCGACGCTATACTGCGCCAGGGAATCAGGCCACACGTATGACCGTATGAACACAGGCTCTGCCGTGATGCCCATGATCTCGCGCAGGTCGGCAAGCGGGTCGGCGGGCTTCTCGCGGAAGAATGCACGGATCACCGCTAACTCCGGCGGAGCCCGCTCCGGGAACTTAGAACTTACCCAGGTCGAAGCCGTCAGATTTCGGCCTTCGCACCTGGGAACCAGAAAGCCAAAGCCGTCCAGTGGATGGCCCACCTCCGCGCGGCGGAAACCCAGCGCGGCGATATGGCCGGTGCTGTGCCGGATCTTGCTGAGCCACGTGGCCAGAACCGGGTCGATCTCCTCCACAAGTCGCGCCGCCTGGTGCGCTTCGCATGCGAGCACGAGTTCGCGAGCCGTGAGCCAGTCGGCATTCACGCGCAATTTGAACCCGTCTTTCGCGCGCGCGATCTGTTCCACACGCCCGTGGATCACGGAGGCTGGACGGAGCGCACCGGGCAGCGCTCCCAACCCGCCGCGAAGGCTCTGGAAAAGGGATCCGCGGTGCTTCGCCGTGATTAAGCCGCGCACCAGACTTCCGTGAACGCGTTCGTGTTCCACCAGCTTGGGAACCACGCTCGAGGCGCTCAGGTCGTTCGCGTCACCACCGTAGATTCCCGTGAGCAGGGGCTCGGCGACATAGTCGACCGCTTCGCGGCCAAAGTGATCGCCCACGAATGTCGCGATCGAGCGTTCGGGAGCGAGTTTGCCCGTCGGCGGCCGCAGCCAGTCGAGCGCGATGCGCAGCTTTGTCGATCGGCTCAACAGCTTTGACCGCCAGATCGGGCCGAAGCGAGTTGGGGCGACAAGCTGCATGCCCTCGGGGAAGGGAATCAGCTCGCCGCCCTTCCAGATCCAGGTGCGCCGGATCTCGTCATTCGAGCCGATGATCTGCGAGCCGAGGCCCAGTTCGCGGGCCAGTTCGGCGGCGGACGTCTTGGATGCAAGCCAGCTATCGGCGCCGGCTTCCACCGTGCAGCCTTCAATGTGTTCGGTGTGCAGAATGCCGCCCAGGAACGGGCGCACTTCGATGAGAGTGGACGCGATGCCGCGCTTCGAGAGGTAGTACGCGGCGGCCAGGCCGGAAATGCCGCCGCCGACGATCGCGACTTGGATGTTAGGGCTTGAACTCACGGACCATCTGCACGACGGCGCGCACGTGATCCACCGGTGTCTCCGGCAAGATTCCGTGCCCGAGGTTAAAAATATGGCCGGGGCGCGTGCCAGTTCGCTTCAATAGCTCGTGAACTTTGATCTTCAGCTCCGGCAAGGGAGCGAACAGAGCGACCGGATCCAGATTGCCCTGAATTGCCGCACGGTAGCTGATGTCCATCCACGCCTGATCGATGTTCATGCGCCAGTCGACGCCCATTACATCCCCGCCCGCCGCGTGCAGCTCGCGAAAGAACCCGGACGCGCCGGTGCCGAAGTGGATCACCGGCACGCCTGCTGCGCGAATCCGCTCGATCAGCGCGCGAGAGTAAGGTGCCGCGTAGCGAACGTAATCATCCGCGCCCAGCGCGCCCACCCAACTATCGAACACTTGAATTGCGCGGGCGCCCGAAGCCACCTGGCTGATGGCGAATGGCGCGAGAGTATCCACGATCTTGCCCATCAGCCGCCGCCACATGGTTTCATCCGCGTACATCAACCGCTTGGTCTTTACGAAATTCCTCGAAGCGCCGCCTTCGATCATGTAACTCGCGAGCGTAAACGGCGCGCCCACGAAGCCGATCACCGGAATGCGCCCGGCCAGCGCCCGGACGACCAGCTGGATCGCCTCGCCGACATACCCGAGATCGTCGGTGTTGACTGTGGATAGCGAATCGATGTCGTCGGAGGTGCGGATCGGATTATCGATTACCGGGCCCTCGCCTGAAACGTAGCGGAGCTTCAGGCCCATGGGTTCTACCGGCAGCAACAGGTCGGCGAAGATGATCGCCGCGTCCACATCGAGAATCTCGACCGGCTGCAAGGTCACGGTGGCGGCCAGATCCGGCCGCTTGCACATCTCGAGAATGCCGTGCTTCGCGCGGATCTCGCGGTATTGGCGGAGGTATCGGCCCGCCTGCCGCATGAACCACACCGGCCGTACATCGGTTGGCCTCCGCTTACAAGCATCGAGAAAACGGCTGGTCATTGGAGCCACACGCATGACTGGTTTGCTTTGTCCTCGCAAAAGTACGCGCGAGTTCCTTCCGGTTTATGTTTGGACGCCCATTCGCGTCCATTGATGAAAAATGGCTTGCACCACGCCTCGCTGTCAAGCGTTCGGGGAGCGATAACCGAGACCGAGAGCATGCCTTGCGCCGGATATCCCGTTCGCGGGTCCATGATGTGGGCGTATATTTTACCCTCGGCTTCAAAGAATTTCTCGTAGCTGCCGGATGTCGAAAGGGACTCATCCTTCAAAACCACATCCTGCACGGTATTGGTCTCGTGATGCGGATCACGAATGGAAACGGTCCACCCGGATTCTCCCGGCGGCGTGCCCATGGCGTAAATACTGCTTCCGGCCGCTGTGACCAGACCGGATTCGATGCCGTTCCTGCGCAGTACTTTCACCATCTGATCGACGGCATACCCCTTGCCGATACCGCCCGGGTCCATCTCCACGCCCTTGTGAGCGAATCCGACGGTGTGCGTAGCGGGGTCGAGCAGTATGTTCCGGTAGCCGACGTCCGCCATAGCTCTCTTGACTTCCCCCGGGTGCGGCAAGTGTCCGCTCCCTTTGTAAAATCCCCATACTTTCATAAGTGGCCCGACCGTAATGTCGAACGCACCTTCGCTTTTTCTGCTGTACTCCAGGCATGCCTGTAGCAGGTCGAACAGTTCCACCGGCGTTTCCACCGGGCGCTCTGCCGCGTACCGATTTATCTGGCTCCACGGACTTTCCGGCTTGTAGTTGGACAGCTCATTATCCAGGCGGCGAACCTCTTCGAACGCCTCCTCCGCCGCAGCTTCCATGCGAGTGCGGTCCGTTCCGTAAAGAACAACGGAATAAGTGGAGCCCATCGCATCCCGGCTGGATTCCAGCCGCAACATGTCCGACCCGGCCGCCGGGGCCGGAGCCATGAAGAACGGCAGCAAAACCAAAACTAACACATTACGTTTAAGTTTCGGACGAATTTTCGGGGCCACGCTTATTTTTCCTGACCCGCGCGAGCAGGACCTCCACCCGATTGGTGGCGTCCATGCCTGTGTCAGCAGTGAAAGTCAGTTCCGGGACGTGGCGCAGTTGCAGACGTCCGGCGAGTTGGTGGCGAAGGTGGGCCCGGGCGTGGTTAAGCCCGGCCAGCGCCTCTTCCTGCTGGTCCGCATCGCCGAAAACAGCGACGCTCACACGCGCCTGCCGGCCATCCGGCGTTACCGACACTTCGGCGACAGTTACGCCTTTCACGCGGGGGTCGCTCATCTCGAAATTGATGATTTCGGAAAGTTCCTCGCGCACTGCTTCGGAAACTCGGGCTGTGCGGCGCTTGTCCATGGGTACCGCCGGCAATCCACTGCCGGTTCTCTTTGACTACATCCACTCTACTTCGGCGCGAATCAACATAGGGCCGAGGATGTTCGACGCTTCGTCCTCCACCCGCTGCAGCGCTTCTTCCGCCGTCTTACGATCGGAACAAATCGTCACAGCGGCCACGACGCCCCGCTGCCACAACTCCTGGTGATCGATCTCCGCCACGGCTACGTTGAAGCGCGACCGCAGCCGGTCTTTGAGGCTCTTCACCACCTGGCGCTTGTCCTTCAGAGAGTGGGCGTGCTCGATTTGCAGTTCGAATGTGACCACACCGACGGCGGCCATGGCTTACGCTACTTCGCTGATCACCTTCTCGGTTACGTAGGCTTCCAGAATATCGCCCGCTTTCACGTCGCCGTAGTTGTCGAGCGTGATGCCGCACTCCATTCCGTTGCGAACTTCACTTACGTCATCCTTGAAACGCTTGAGATTGCCGACCTTCGTCTTGTTAATCACAACGCCGTCGCGAATGATTTTGACCATGCAATCCCGATTGATGTTGCCATCGGTCACGAGACAGCCGGCCACCGTGCCCACCTTCGAAACCTTGAACGTCTGGCGGACTTCCGCCCTGCCGCGATAAATTTCCTTGTACGTCGGAGCGAGCAGGCCAACCATCGCCTTCTTGATCTCGTCAGTCAGGTTGTAAATGATCGAGTGGAGGCGGATATCCACCTGCTCGTGTTCGGCGGCGGCGGTAGCCGCGCGGTCGGGCTTCACGTTGAAGCCGATGATGATGGCTTCCGAAGCGGCGGCCAGATCGACATCCGATTCGCTGATCGCGCCCACTCCTGAAAGCAGCACGCGCACGCGAACCTTGTCGGTCGACAGCTTCTCCAGGGTGTCGCGGAGAACTTCAGCCGAGCCACCCACATCCGATTTCAGAATCAGGTTCAGATCTTTGACCTCGCCCTGCGCCATCTGCTTTTGCAGTTGCTCGAGCGTCAGCCGCTTGTTCTTCGCAAGCGCGACGTCGCGCGCCTTGGCCTCGCGGTACATCACGATTTGCTTGGCCTTCGCGGTATCGGTCACCACCTGAAATTCATCGCCCGCCGTGGGCAGGGCATCCAAACCGAGAACTTCCACCGGCATCGACGGCTCGCATTCACGGATCTGGCTTCCGCGATCGTCGATCAAGGCCCTCACCTTACCGAACACGTCGCCGCAGATGAAGAAGTCCCCGACCCGCAGAGTACCGTTGCGGACCAGAACCGTCGCGACTGGGCCGCGGCCGCGGTCGAGTTTCGATTCGAGCACCGAACCCATCGCGGGACGCGAGGGATTGGCTTTCAGATCCAGCATGTCGGCCACCAGGAGGATCATTTCGAGCAGTTGATCCAGGTTTTGCTTGGTGCGCGCCGAAACCGGAACCATGACGACATCGCCGCCCCAGTCTTCAGCCAGCAGGCCGCGATCGGAAAGCTGCTGCTTGATGCGGTCCACCTGAGCTTCGGGCCGGTCGATCTTGTTGATGGCGACAATGATCGGAACTTTAGCGGCGCGGGCGTGGTCGATCGCTTCGAGGGTCTGCGGCATGACGCCGTCGTCCGCAGCGACAACCAGGACCACGATATCTGTGACCTTCGCGCCGCGGGCGCGCATGCGAGTAAATGCTTCGTGACCCGGCGTATCGATGAAGACGATCTTCCGGTCGTTCTTTTCGATGTGATAAGCGCCGATGTGCTGAGTGATGCCGCCGGCTTCGCGCGAAGCCACATTCGCTTCGCGGATGGCGTCGAGGAGCGAAGTTTTGCCGTGATCCACGTGACCCATGATGGTGACCACGGGAGCACGCGGCTGCAGATCTTTCGCCTCTTCCATGATCTGGACATCCGCCATGGCTTCCTGTTCGAAGCTGATGGTGGAGGTGGAGGCGCCGAATTCGCGAGAGATATCGGTGGCGAGCTTGCCGTCCAGAGTCTGGTTGATGGTCGCGAAAATACCGCGGTCGACCAGCTTCTTGATAACGAGGTTCGCCTTCACGTCCAGCTTCTCCGAAAGCTCCTTGACGGTGATGCCTTCGGAAATGGTGATATCGCGGTTGACGGGAGGCGGCCCGGCCGGAGCTTCGCGGCGGGTAGGCCGAAGGATTTTTTCCGCGTCGTCGCCATCGCGGCGTCGTCCCTGGGGCCGGCCTCCGGGACGGTTGTTGTACCCACCGGGCCGGCGCTGTTGATCCGGAAGCGGAGGCGCTGCACCGGGGCCCACAAGGCCGCCGGGTGTCCGCGAAGTCGGGTGCATGCCCGGACGCAGAGGTCCGCCGGGGCGTTGTGCTCCGGGTGCTCCGGGACGGGCAGGGCCGCGGGCGGTCATGGGCGCGCCGGGACGCGCCGGACCCTGGTAAATCGGACGGCCGGGAGTCGGCGAGGCGGGAGGACGCATCGGAGCGCCGGGACGCGGGGAAGGCGGCGGCGCGGCAAAGGCCGGATTCGGGACTCGCGGAGCCGTCAGCTTAGCTGCCAGATCGGGGCGCGGCGGGACCACGGGCCGCTGGGAAGGCTGGCCCACAAGTCCGGGACGTCCACTCGCAGGACGAGCCTGTCCGGGGGTATGTTGCACGTTGGGAGAGCCCGAGTGCGCCGGACGCTGGACGATGGGAGCGCCGGGCGCAGTTCGTGCGACCGGGCCGCCGGGAGCGGGTCGGGAAACGACGGGCGCGGGAGCGCCGGGGCCCTGTCCGGCCGGGGCGGGGGTGCTCCCCGGGCGCGGCGCCGGCCGCTGAATTAAGGGTGATCCGGGTGCGACGTGCGCACCGGGCTGCACACCGCCGGGAAGAGGCTGGCGAGGTCCGCTTAGGATCTGGCCCGGACGCGGCGCGGTCGGAATGGGACGGGCGGGCGGCGGCACCGGACGTCCGGGAGCCGTTCCCCCCGCTGCCGGTGGCGGCGGCGGAGCCTTTGTCGGTATCGGTTGGGGCGTCGGAGAAGACGCGAGCGGCGGACGAAACGGACCCGAAGCCAAAGGGGGACGGAGGCCAAAACGCGGCGACTGCTTCTCCTCTTCCTGGGCGGCAGGTTCCGATGCGGCGGCTGGCGGCGCCGGTGTCGCAGGTTCCATGGGCTTCGAGACTTCGACAGGCGCGGCAGGCGGCGCCGGCGGTTCAGCAGGCTTCGCTACCGCGGCGGGTTGCACCACTGGCGCAGGTGCCGGCGGTGCAGCCGGGGGCGCCACGGGCTCCGGGTCATAGAGACCGCGCTCATCGCTATCGGCGGGCTCTTCATGCTCCGCGCCGTTCGATCGTGCTCCGTGGCCCTCGCCGCCTACGAAGATTTCCTTCAACTTCGCGGCGACGTCTTCGTCCACCGAGCTGGAATGCGTTTTTCCGGATATCCCGAGCTCCTTCAGCTTGTCGAGGATCGCATGCGACTTAACTTCCAGATCTCTCGCGAGCTCGTTGATCCGTCGAGATTTGTTCATATAAAACGTTGTTTCTGCTGTTTACTGCTTTGAGCTCGAGGGTTCCACATGCTCGGGCTCGGATTCCGCGCCGGCGCCATGCTCCTGCTCCGATTCCACGGGCGCGATTGCGGGAGTTTCCATATTAACAGACTGTGTATCTACCAACTCGCCGGAGGGTTCATAACCAGGCTCGAGCGCCGCCTCCACTTCCAGGGATTCGGGCTGGTCGTCCGGCGGAGTTTCCGACGCCGGATCGACACCGGTGTCACCTTCGTCGAACTGTCCGTAGTACCCGATGACCGCGAGTTGGATGCGTTCCACCATCTCTGCTTCAATACCCGGGATTTCCTGGAGTTGCTCAGGCGTCATCTCGCCAAGCTTTTCCACTGTTTTGACTCCGGTCTGTTCGAGCATCGACTCGATAATCGGGTCGAGCCCGTATTCCAACAGCGTCGAAAGGGGAGAACCCGCCGCAACCAGCGCTTCCATGGCCGATTCCACTTCCTGCCGCTTCTCTTCCTCGCTCTTGATGTCGACCTTCCAGCCGAGCAGTTTCGCTGCCAGCCGTACGTTCTGACCCTTCTTCCCGATCGCGAGCGATAGCTGCGAATCGTCCACGATCACTTCCATGTGCTTCTCGAGCGGATCGATGACCGTGACCCGGCTGATCTTGGCCGGCGACAACGCGTGCGTTGCGAACTGCACCGGATCTTCGGAAAACTCGATAATGTCGATCTTCTCGCCGCGCAGTTCGCGAATAATAGATTGGACGCGCATGCCCTTCATTCCGACGCACGCACCCACGCAATCCACGTCGCGATCGCGGCTCTGCACGGCGATCTTGGTGCGCTCGCCCGCTTCCCGGGCACATCCCTTGATGGTTACCGTGCTGTCGTAGATCTCGGGAACTTCCTGCTCGAAGAGGCGTTTCACCAATTCCGGATCGGCGCGTGAAACCACCACGCCCGGACCCTTGCTGGCCTTGTCCACAACCTTAATGACGCAACGCACACGATCGCCGATGCCGAAGCTTTCGAGGCGCGATTGCTCCTTCTTCGGCAGGCGCGCTTCGGTTTTACCGAGATCGAGCACCAGATCCTGCCCTTCGATGCGTTTTACCGTGCAGTTCACCAACTCGCCCGCGCGGCCGGAGTATTCGTTATAAACCGTCTCGCGCTCGGCTTCGCGGACCTTCTGAAAGATTACCTGCTTGGCCGTCTGGGCCGAGATGCGCCCCAGCGCTTCGGTCGGCTTGGGAATTCGGATTTCCGATCCCACAGTGGCTGAAACATCGAAGCGCGCCGCTTCGGACAGCGTCAATTCCTTCGCCGGATCTTCCACCTGCTCGACGACCTTCTTGACGGCATAAAGCTTCAGGGCGCCGGTCTTGGGGTCGAGATCCGCGACATACTCTTCATTGGTCCGGAAATGCTTCTTCGCCGCGATCAGAAGCGCGTCCTTTACGGCGTCAAGAACAATGCCGGAATCGATTCCTTTTTCCTTGCTCAGGATCTCGATGGATTGAAAAATGGTTTCCACGGGGCCTCGTATATTCGTAAAGATTTTTGGCAATGGGGAGCCGGGCTACCACTCAAACTTCAGGTTGGCGCGTTCGACTTGTGCGTACGGAAACTGAATTTCGGAATCCGGCGTCAGAGCGAGGGAGATGATTTCGTTTTCGACACCCGCGATGGTCCCCTCGAAATGCCGCTGGCCGGAGATCGGCTCGCGGAGGGCGACCTTCGCTTTCTTACCTTGGAATCGCTCGAAATCTTTCATCTTAAGAAGCTTGCGCTCTACTCCGGGCGAGCTGACTTCCAGTGTGTAATGTGCCGGAATCAGATCATCAGCGTCCAGGATGTCTCCGACTTCGCGCGAAATCTTCTCGCAATCGCTATGGGTGACACCTTCGGGCCTGTCGATAGAGATTCTCAGGAACTGGTTCTTCCCCCCACCCTTCAGTTCGATTTCGACGATTTCGATTCCTTCTGCCTGAGCCACCCGCCCGGCAATCTCTTCAATTCTCGAAATAACAGACTGCTTTGCCATAAAGGCCAGTTCCCAATAAAAAAGTGGGCTTGCGCCCACTTAGGAGTTCGACACGACCTCCTTCAGTTTAGCGCAGTGGTGGAAAAAGGCAAGTGCCCCGCGTTCAGGACACGGAACTATGGCGAAGAGCTTGGGTTCCAATCAGGGGAATCGGGAAAACCTCGATATTAGCGAAGTTCGCTGCACTTATTTGCGCGATACACTTAAATATGTGAAAAGCGGCTTTAAGAATCTCACCATTAACGTCCGTTCCGATCTTGTACAGCAAGCCAAGGTGATCGCCGCGAAGCGCGGAACGTCCATCAATGCCTTGCTGACTAAAGCGCTGGAAGAGCTCGCCAGTTCGGATGACGAGTACACGGCAGCCGGTCTCCGGTTTCTAAATTCCCCAACCCGTTATGAGGTGAACAGGAATTGGAAACGGGAAGATCTTTATGACCGGCGATAAAGCCTTTTTCGACACCAGTGTGCTCGTTTATGTGCACGATCGGGCGGACCCGCGGAAACAGGAGACGGCAGAACGCCTGTTCAGGTCCCATCTCGCGAGCAGGAGTTTATATCTGAGCACTCAGATTTTGCAGGAATTTTTTGTGACCCTCTCGTGTAAGGTCGCTGATGTGTCTGCGGACGATGCCTATGCGCTTACTTCTGAACTGGCTAAGCTTCACGTGGTAACCGTAACTCCAGCGGAGGTGCTGGAGGCAATCGCGACGCAGCGCCGGTACACCCTGTCATTCTGGGACAGCCTGGTGTTAGTCTCGGCCCGCAATTCCGGAGCCGTAGTCCTTTACTCAGAGGACTTTACCCATGGGCAGATGTTCGGTACGGTCCGGGCAGAAAACCCTTTCCAATCCGTATCAGAATCCTGACCTAGGCTAAAGGGATGTCCGTGCGGGGGAAATCGTCGCCCATGCAAAGGAGCGGAAGGCTGGCGACAGCGGCCGCCGCGTACGCGAGACAATCGCCAAAATTCAATGCGGCTGGGTGGCGACCCTTTCCAAATCGCAGAAATGCTGACAAGGCTGTGTTCCAATGATCCTCGCCAAACGGAACGACGTGTACCTCAGCCTCTCGCAAGAACTCGCTGAGCTCCGGACGAGCATCACGCCTTAAGCGCGAAGACAGCACCATGCCCGCTTCGACTATGGTGGGGCTGCCTACCGCGAGTATTCGCGCGGTTTGAATTTTCATCATTAAGCCTTTGAATCCAGGCTCGGCCAGGAGCAGCGCGACGATCGCAGATGTGTCGAGGACCATATCGACGGTCATCCGGTATTTAGACTCCATCGGGACCAAAGCCGAGAATTTCTTCCTCTTCCTGTTTGCTGATGGAATGACCGAGCACGTCAGCAGGAACTTGCGGCCAAATCCTGTGTCGCAGCAGGCTTTCCAGGCGCTCAGCGCGTGTACCGGATCTCGGGCTGACTTGCAATCGCTCTTTACGATCCAAAAGCGCACGGCGGATCGCCTCGGTCTTAGACTCACGCGCCAGAGCCGCCACCTCCCCCGCCAGTCGCTCGACTTCACTGTTTTTGATGTTGAGCGCCATACACCCACGGTACCATAAGTACACCATGGCTGTATTCAGCGAGGAGAAGACAGGCCGCGCCAAACGATGGCCTGTCCTACCCGCTCAGCCCGCCGTAGACTGCGTTGCCCGTTCCGGCCAGCGAATCAGCGGCGTTCCGTCCAGCCGCAGCGACAAATCCACCGGATCGCCGATCGCCACCTGCGCCGGATCCACCTGGTACGCCCACACTTTGAAGCTGGTCATCCATGCCATCCCGTAAACTGTCAGAAACGCTCCATCCACCGCATCCATCCCGCAGGCGATCTTTACTCGTCCCACGCGCGGGGTGTTGAACCGTGCATCGAACGTATGCCATTCGCCGCCGAGGTAGACCTCGAAATACGCGTGGAAGTCCATGGGCGACCCGGCGTCCTGATACGCGATATCCGGTAAATGACCGGTTACATACCGTGCCGGGATGTTGAACGTGCGACACAGCGCCACTGCCGTGTGCGCGAAATCGCGGCACACGCCGTACCCGCGGGCGATAATCTCGGACGCCGAGATATCCGGACATCCGGATCCGAAACGATATTCGATGTTATTGTGCAGCCAGTCGCAGATCGCCTGCACCGTTTGCGCGCCCGGCTGGCAGGAGCCGAAATGCTGCGCCGCGAAATTCATGAGCTTGTCGGAATCGCAGTAGCGCGACGGCAGGGTATAGCGCAAAAGCGAGAGGGGCAGCTGCTCTACACGCGTCGGAGGCTCGTTGTACGGAAGGACCTCGTGCTGCGAGGTCACGGCAACCAGCATGTCGTGGCGGATTGTGTTGGCGCCCGGTTTCA
>JAOAPQ010000485.1 GCA_025462965.1 Bryobacterales bacterium | reverse complement strand
CCGCGCCCATGAGGAGCGCGTTGCTCTGCCCCTTGCAGGCTTTGAGTGCCACGCCGGAATAGCCGAGCTCGCGAGCCCGCAGCAGGCTGGCGTAATCCACCAGCGACTCATCGATCACGACAGGTTTTACCTTCGCGGCCTGGCGCATGTCCGGAGTTCCGGGAGCGTTCAGATCACGATTGGTCGGCTGCTCGACATACTGCACTCTCTCGAAAGCGCGCAGCTCGGCCTCGCGTACAAGCGCAAAACAATCGAGGACGTACTGGGCGGATTGGCAGCGCTCGTTGAAATCCAGTGAATAGCGCCACTCGGCATTCGGTTCAAGTTCGCTCAAGATACGGTCGACCGAGAGTATGCGATCGACGTCCCACGACAGGTTGTCACCGTCAAGCTTTATCTTGATGTGGTCAACACCTTCGGCGCGAACCCATTCCTGCAAAGTTTCCGGGCGGCCGTCACCTATCCTCGTTCTTACGTCTGTGTCCGTGAGGGGATCGAGCGCGCCGACCAGATGATAGACATGGAGTGAGGGGCGCGGTTCGTCGGAGACATAGCGGTCCAGGTATTCGCCTTCGAACCGCGAATCGAGGTAGCGGCTCAGATCGTGAGCAATGAAGTCCGGGCCATACGCGCGGTAACAGTTCAAGCCGAGCGTCTTACCATACGCATCGTGGATGGCGGCGTCGAGCGCGCTGGCGACGACCAGGGCACAGAGCGGCGGGATGCCGGGCGCCGCGGCGAGGTAGCGCGGCTCGAGTTGGTGATTCAGTTCCAGAGGATGTCCTTCGCCGTCATGCGATGCGGCGATGGCCGCGAACTTCACGGCGAGTTCCTTCATAGCCGCCAACGTCTGGTCGTAGGTAAGCGTGGCGGAGGGAAACGCCCAGACATTACCCATGGTCATGGAACCGAAGCCAACGGCCCGGCCGCGTCCGTTCGCTTCCACGCGGATGCGGACGTTCAGAAGCGTCACCCGGTCCACTACCGTTGCGCGGAACTTCATGGGTGCGCGATAGGCGAAATCTTCGAAATATACGGCGACTTCTTTGATCTTGATTCCCGTCATGCCGACCTTAGAACTGGTACCGAAGAGCGAGTTCCATGATTCTCGGATCGGCCGCGGCGGTTACCTGCCCGAAGTTGCCGGCGCCAAAGGACGTTGAGACGGTGGTGAAATTAGTGTGGTTAAAAACGTTGAACACCTCCGCCCGGAATTCGAGGTTCTGGTTCTCCCGAACTTTGAAGGTTTTGTAGAGGGTAACGTCGAAATTGATTAGGCCAGGACCGCGGATGATGCCGGTCCCGGAGTTGCCGAAGTACCCGGGGGCCGGGGCGGTAAAGGCGGCAGTATTGAACCACTGGGCCGCGGTCTTCGGTCCCGCCAGCGAAGCTCCCGTCTCATCGGGGCGCGCGCCATTTCCTTGCCGCGCGATACTGAGGCCGGGCGTGAGCGAGTAGCCGCTACGGATTGTGGTGATGTCGGAGAGCTGCCATCCGCCCAACGCGAGCCCTTTCCAGCCGGAGGTATTCCGCCTCCATGGGAGTGAATAGATAGCGCTGGCGGTGAATACCTGCGGCACGTTGAGAGCGGTATTGCCGTAGTATTGGCGCGGGTTGTAGTAGTTGATGGTGGAGCTATCCGAGAGTCCATGCGACCACGTGTAGGCAAGCGAGAGAAAGAGGTTCTTACCGACAGGGTGGCGGGCGCTGAGTTCGAACGCCGTCCAGTTGGAGTTGACAATTGTGGTCAGGGTATTAATAGGACCGTATCCGTAATAGGGGCCGTAAAGAGATGCGAATACCGTTCCTGTGTTGATAGCCGGGTTGAAATCGTAAGGTGCGCTGGGCAGCGGCTGGTTGTAGTTAAAAGTCGCGGGAAGGTGCCGCGCCAGGGTGCCCGCGCCGGCGGCTGAAACGGTCCAGTTGCCGCGGAATTCATGCTGGAGGCTCAGGCTGTAGCTCTGCACCTGCGTAGCCTGGATGTTCAGATCGGCACTGGAGATGGTCGGCGCGCTGAGCTTCACTGAGCCGGTGCCGGAAGGGCTGGGGAATGTGGGGTTGACCAGGTTGACGGACTGAATAATGGGAGGATTGACCGCGCAGTTGTAGGAGCAATCCTGCCCAGTGAAAATACGTGTGTACGTGACCCCGTAGCCGCCGCGCAGCGAAGTCTTCAAATCTCCGAAGATGTCCCATGCGAAGCCGATCTGCGGCGCAAAGTACCACTGGTGGCTACTGGACCAGTTATTGGGAATGCCGTTGATGCCGTTGATCACCAGGCCGTTCCCCGGGTCGTAACCGGGCGTCAGGGTAATGGTGCCGTTCGCATTGACGATGGGCGCCTTCAAGCGGTCGTATTTGGTAGGGTCGAAGATCGCCTCGAAGCCGGGCTGCGGATACGGGAGCGGCATGAAGCTCAAGCGGGCGCCCACGGTCAGGGTGAAGTGCCGGGTGAGTTGAATTCTGTCTTCCGCGTACGGAGAGACCATCATCGCGTGTATATAGGGACGGACGGTGGTGCTGATCTGCGTAAAGGTGGACGCGTCCCCGAGCAAAAGGTCCGCGACTGCATTCCCCGTGAAACTGCCGGTGAAAGTCCACTGACCATTGGAGGCGGTGGAGGGGATCTGGCGTTTCGTGTTGAAGACAAGATTGAAACCGGCCTGGAAGAAGTGCTTGCCGCGCAGCCAGCTCCAGTCATCGGAGAATGTGTCGTCGAGATCCCCTGCGTTGCGGGGAAGAGCGGCGGGAATTCCCTGGTTCGAATAACCCTGCGACAGAGTCACTAAGGGGATGCGGTTGGAAAGAGCGCCGTTGAACGGCAGGGTCGCACTGAATCCGGGTATCTGATTGACGTAGACCAGGCCGGTCACTGGATGGTTCACTGTGTAGCGGTTCATGGCGAGGCTCGCGCTGTTCACCATGGTGGGTGTGATGACGGCGGTGAACTGGATCTGGGCGACCTGATCGAGCGTGGTGTCCTGGCGCTGGTTGGTGGTGAAGGGCGAACCGCTATCCGGAATGGAGCTGAGCCGTGCGGTCTGGCGCTCGTCGAAGTACTCGCCGGTGAGGCGGAAGCGCTCGTTGAAATTGTGGTCCCCCTTGAACTCGTCGTCCCGCTGGGTGAGGGTGGAGGGCGCCAGATTGAGGTAGTTCTGGAAGCCGCCCGCGGGGTTGTTGGGCAGCGGGTAGAGAGCATTGACGAAAGCGAGCGAATTCGGATTCAGGCGGCTAGCGGGGATCTGATAAAGGCCGGCGGAGTTTTGGGGGAAATTCTTGCCGGAGAGCGGATCTATGATGGCCGTCGAGAACAGGCCATTGCGCTGGTCCGCGGTGGGAGTGGCGCCGCGCTGGACCGACCCCGCATGCGAGTTGACCCATTGCTCACTGACGAAGAAAAACGTCTTCTTGTCGCCGTGATAAAAGGGGACCAGGACCGGCCCGC
>JAOAPQ010000772.1 GCA_025462965.1 Bryobacterales bacterium | reverse complement strand
TCAAGCCGTAAAGCTCCTTCGTAGCATCGGACTCTTTCGTAAGGTCGACCGCATCGGACGCGGCAGATTGCATCTGGTACGCCAGTTCATAGGACCGGACGCGGGCATCGAGCTCCGTGTCGTCTCCTTTGTCGTGAGACCAGATTTCGTTCAAACTTTTCAGGAACCCCAATTCGTTCCGCTGCTGTTCATCACTGATCCCGGCAGGCGGCTTCAAGTCGAGGATCGGGGTGTCGCCGCGACGGAACTGCGTTCCCTGGTAAATGGCGGGCAGGAACCCGGAATTCCAGTTATTCGAACCACCCAAAGGATCCCGGTCATCCGTGAGCACGACATACGATGGGAGATTCTTGTTAGCGGTCCCCAATCCGTAAGTCAGCCATGCGCCCAGCGACGGTCTGCCGGCCAGGATGGACCCGGTGTTCATTTGGCAAACCGAGCCTACATGGTTCAGACCGTCAGCCCAGCATGAGCGGATGATGCTCATGTCGTCGACGTGCGGTCCGACATTCCGGTACCAGTCGGAAACCCACATCCCGCTCTGCCCGTATTGCTTCCATTCGCGCTTGGAGGCCATCAGAGTGTTGTCTCCCGTCCCGCGGGACGTCTGCTTGGGCTTGCCGATGGAATCCGGTACAGGCTTTCCATTCAGCTTTGACAAGAGAGGCTTCGGGTCGAAAAGATCAACGTGGCTCGGGCCGCCTTCCATGAATAGCCAGATGACTGATTTTGCGGTCGGCGCGTGGTGGGGCCGCTTCGGCGTCAGCGGATCGACGGGTGGTCCCTGGGTGGAAGCGTATCCGTCCTCGGCCAACATGTTGGCAAGCGCTATTGCGGCCAGCCCGCTTCCTGCTTGGGCGAAGAACTCACGCCGCGAAGAGACATTCCAATGGTGTCGAAGTTTGTTCAGCATGGCGACCTTCAATTCATGTACATAAACTCGTTCGAATTCAGGAGAGCGTGACAGAAATCCACAAAAGCCGCAACCTGAGCCGGCGTGGTCCCCGCCGGGTTCTTATCGGGCAGCGCGACCGTCTCGTTGCGCGCCAGTCTTCCGGCCAGCAACGCAGACTGCTTGCTCAGAAACTCCAGAGAGGCCTGCTGCTCCTGAGGATTCGGCGGCCGGGAAAAAGCGATCCGGAATGCGCGCTGTACTTGCTGCTCCGGCGTCAAGCCGCGGTCGTTCAGAATGCGCTGCGCGAACGTTTGCGACCACCTCAGCACCAATTTGTCGTTCATCAACGTCAGTGCCTGAGACGGTATCACGGTGCGGAACCGCCGCGCGCAAGACTCCTCGGAATTCGGCGCGTCAAACGCCTCGAACATCGGGTAGGTCATGACGCGTTTGGAAAAAATATACACGCTGCGCCGATTTTCGTCGGTCGGATCTTTCTCCGCAATCCAGGTAGTTCCAGGCGCCAGGGTCCCGGCCGGAAGCTCGGGATGGATCCCGGGGCCCCCCATCTTCGGATTTAAGAGGCCGCTGGTCAACAACATGGAATCCCGAAGAACCTCACCTTCGACGCGGTGGCGCGGGTATCGCCACATCAGCTTGTTGTCGGGGTCCACTGCCATCGCTTGAGCCTGGGCCGCCGACGACTCCTGATAAACGCTCGAAAGCATGATCATACGGTGCAGCTTCTTGATGCTCCAGCCGTTTTCGACAAAAGCAGCCGTCAAAAAGTCGAGCAGCTGCGGATTCGAAGGCCGATCGCCCATCACTCCGAAATCGCTGGTGCTCGCCACAATACCTGTTCCGAAATGACCGTGCCAGATCCGATTCACGATCACCCGGGTGGTCACCGGATTCTTGGGATCGGCGAGCCAGTTAGCCAGGACCGAGCGGCGCCCGGTCGAATTCAGGGCCTCTGGGGGAACGATCTTCGGGTTGGAAGAGTCCAGAATCGAAAGGAAGCCAGGCTGGACCTCTTCTTTCGGGGCGTCCCACGAACCGCCCGCAAGCACAAACGTCTTAGGCGCGACCCTGCCGTTATCGACCACCGTCTGAGCCAGCGGGGGCTTCGGCTTTAACGAATCGAAGGCCTTCAACTGGGCTGCTAACTCGCTGTAGCGCTTCTTTTGCTCCGCTTTCAATTCCTTCGCGAGGTCGTCGTCCTTGTAAGTGATCTGCGGAGTGGCATAAATGGCCAGAAGGGATTGCAGCGGCGTGCGGTCGTGAGGGGAAGTATTTAGCGCTTCCTTAGTGCCGGTTGAAAACCGGATGCTGTAATAGTCGCTCCTCGCCTTCCCGATCGGTTCTACCAGCGCGTGCATCTCGCGGCGAATGTCATTGGTTTTCTCCTCCCAAGACGCAAGCTCCTGATTGTAGGCCTCGAGCTTGTCGCCCTTCAGCAAGATCAGATTGTCCTCCGCCTTGATGTTGGCGAAGAAGGCCTGCAGCCGGTAGTAATCCTTGTGCAAAATGGGGTCGAACTTGTGGTCGTGGCACTTGGCGCAGCCGTACGTCAGGCCCATAAACACCGAGGCCACGGTGTCGGTTACATCGTTCAATAATTCCTGCCGGCGCAGCTCCAGAACCGGTTGGTTTGTCTCATCGGTGTAGTGGCGGCTGAAAGCAACGGCAATCTTGGCCGAGTTGTCGTCCGGATAAAGCTCATCCCCCGCGATCTGCTCGCGCACAAACCGGTCGTAAGGCTTGTCATCGTTAAATGCCTGGATCACATAGTCGCGATAACGCCAGATGTTCGGCCGGACTTCGTCCGCCTTGAAGCCGTTTGTATCGGCATAACGCGCCAGATCGAGCCAGTGCCGCCCCCAGCGTTCGCCGTACTTTGGAGAGGCAAGAAGACGAT
>JAOAPQ010000759.1 GCA_025462965.1 Bryobacterales bacterium | reverse complement strand
CGGAACAGTCGCTCGATCTCGTTGCGCTTTTTGTAAATCGCGTGATCATAGTCCCACGGGTGCAGTCGGTTGGACTTGGGCGGAACCACCGGAATCATGCCCAGATCGAGCGCCAGTTGCCGGGTTTCATTGCCTTCATAAGCGCGATCCATCAGCAGCGGAAGGCACTCCGGCATGGGGCCTAACTCTTCCAGTAAGGCCCGCCCGTGCGGGGCATCGTGGTCGTGGCCGGGAGACAGTGCAAAAACTATAGCCGTTCGAGCATCCGCGGCAACCATATGAATCTTTGTGTTCCATCCGCCGCGGGATTTTCCGATGGCCTGTGGTCCGTTTTTTTTAAAGCACCTGTTCCATCCGGATGAACCTTCACCGAAGTGGAGTCGAGAGAGATCGCTTCGATCTTGATGCGCACGATCTGCTCCACTTGCAGTTGTTCAAATACGCGGTCCAATACGCCGTTTTTGGCCCACCGGTTCATCCGCATATAGATCGTATGCCAGCGGCCGAAACGCTTCGGAAGCCCACGCCACTTGCAACCCTGCTCCGCCACATACAGCATCGCGTTCAGCACCTGCAGGTTGGTCAGACTCACATTGCCGCGCTGCACCGGCAGGCTGTCTTTGATGCGGGCATACTGCTCTTCCGTGATTTCCATTCTTAAAACATTTTACCAACTTTTTGTTTTTATTAGCGTGAACACGCCCTAGATCGGCCATCGTCTGGAATCGCTTGGCCGGATCCTTGCGCAGGCAGCGTCCGGCGATCCGATCCAGCTCTGCCGGCAATTCTTCGACGATCTGCTTGACGGGTGTCTGCCCCTGGTTGACGATCGCCGCCAGCATCGAGAGCTTGGTGTCGCCGGCAAACGGCCTCCGTCCGGTGAGCATTTCGTACAGCACAATCCCAAACGAAAAGATGTCAGAGCGAGCATCGATCGCCAGTCCCTGCGCCTGCTCGGGCGACATGTAGGCAGTCGTGCCCACGATCACTCCCGGATCGGATTGCATCGTGACGGTGGCGTTCGATGCGGCTAACGGCGCCTTCGCCGACTGAGTCAGCTTCGCCAGGCCGAAATCCAGCACCTTGACCAGACCCTTACCGGTGATCATGATATTGGCCGGTTTGAGGTCGCGATGGACAATCCCGATCGCATGCGCCGCGGCCAAAGCGTCCGTGATCTGGACGGCGTATTTGAGCACTTCGCTCACTCGCATCCCTTTTCGCGAAATCGCCTCATCGAGCGTCTTACCATCGACAAACTCCATGGCGATAAACATCGCGTCGCCCGCCCGATCGATCTCGTGGACCGTAATGATGTTGGGGTGATTGAGCGCGGAAGCGGATTTGGCCTCCTGCTCGAAGCGCGCCTGGCGGTCTGCGTTGGCGTCCGCTTGCTCCGGAAGCACTTTGATGGCGACCAGGCGATCCAGCCGTAGATCCCGAGCTTTGTGAACGACGCCCATGCCGCCCTCGCCCAGCTTTTCGAGTATCTCGAAGTGGGAGAGCTTGCTGCCTGGTGGAAGGGCGGGCATTGCCCTGCAAGTATACAAGAGCTACCCATACCTCACGGTTATTTACCACCGATCGGTCAGTTGGCCCCAAAACGGCGTGCTGGGAGATCGGTTGCGAGTAAGTTGCACTACGTTTGGCCATAGGTCAATGCCGCCCCGTGCGGCGTGATAACACGAGATATCGGGCAGTACCGCCAACCCGCGAAGTTGGTAAACGCTGCGCCGGGTCGCTTCAGATAGGGTCATAGCGTTACAGCGGACCGATGTATCGGATCGCCGGCCCACATCTATGGCTTAGGGGTGCCAGGGCCAATTGGCGGTTGCGATGCGGCTTGCCGGAGCGAAGCAAGATGACCAAGAGCGATGCGATATCTTCCGCGCGCAGAAGAACGGCAATCCGATCTGGCTGCTGTTCGGGTAATATCGGCGCTGCTCCTGCCTGCGTTCCCGACCGATCGCGGCTGTATTTTAGATTTGTTCCTCGGCGGTTCGCTCACGCTGCTTTTCCCGAGCCAATTCCTCGAGTAGAGGCCGCACGACTTTCTGCAATTCACCAAAGGCATGCAGGTAATCCCGGAACTTACGGTTGAGCTCGAGCACTTTCTCGGGCGAGAGCCCGGCCCGCACGATCATGTCCCGCACGTGCACCGGATGCGGCAAGACTGCATCCTCGTTCAGTTCTTCAAGTGCCGTCTTCGGATCATAGTGATACATAGTTCAATCATCCGAAGCGCGGAGATCGGCGTCAATCCAACCCAAAGAACGCCGAGGCATCGTACAACCACGACTTCGCAACGGAACCGTAGGATTTGTCGGTGGTTGGGTTGAACGGCATGCCGGCGGACTCCCACGGCTTCTGCCATGGCGCAACGCCATCTTCGAGCATCTTGACAATGGAGTCGGTCACCTCCTGTCGGTGATCGCGCTTCGCAGGTGCCGCGCCCCCCAGTTGTTCGCGCGGGCTCATTGAAGGTCATCCTCCTGCGCGAACCGTTCATCTGAATAAAATCCATGCTCCGGGTCCTCGCTTTCGAAGCCCGAACCGTCGAGCGGCTCACCATCAAAGTCCGGTAAGTCGGGGGCGGATGGTTCTGGAGAATACATGCGGCAATCCTCGGGGCGCAGGTTGCGCCTAATCGGTATGCCGCGAGGTTGAGCGTTCGTGACATCTGGGGCCGGCTCCTGGTGTCTCTGGCCTCTTGTTTGTAGTCTGGCGCCCGAGCGCCAAAAGCATTTTGTCTCGGCCTGTTCGCGCGGAGCCTAGCGATCCGCTTCGCCTCCAATTGGCCTCTCGGCGTCGTGGTATTCTGCTGATCGGTCGGGGGCATTAGTGGAAGTTAGTGACGATGGAGTCGATCTGTTCGTTTTCGGCCGCGATTTTTATTTGGGATCGGCCAGTAAGACGATCGAGAACGGATGGTGCGAATTTGAAGCGCTGGGACTCGAACAGGCCAAGGCGGCGTTTGGAAGTTCTCGTCGACTAGGAACCGTGTGGTATCTAGCGGAGCGAGTGCCTTCCGATGCACTTCGGTCGTTTGATGAATTCCGGAGGCAGCAGCTTTGGCTTGGCGTGCAGGGTCCCAGCGTTGCTCGCATCATAGTTGATCCAATTCAAACCGTTAGGCGGCTTGGCAAGTTCGGGCCTGGAAGTGAGTGTGTGTTCCGTGCAGAAGCGGACATCAAGACGGCGCTTCAGAATGCCTCGTCGAGGCGCAGCGTCCTGACGATTTCCGCCGGCGAGCAGTTTCCGCTGGTTTTAAGCTTTCTGGAGGAGTTGGCCCAGACAGATAACGGTGTCCAGAAGAAAATGTTATTGCCTCCCGAGTCAGAGATTCACAGCATCACGAACGCACGACAGTTGCAGGCCAGCGAACTGGAGGCGGCTAGGTTGCAGGGCGAAAAGAACGACACGAAGTGGAAGGAGTATGAGCGATCAAAGCGAGATAGCGAGCAAGTCGTCGATTGGTTCTCTACGCTGTCTTCATCAGAGGTACATCAATCCATTCGCACAAATTTGCACGACCTTGCGTTCCGCAGAAGCACGAAGTGGCTGGAGCAGGTTCGCGATAACCCACAGAGCGATCCAAAGGTCTGGGCCCGAGCCAGCAACGTCGGACCCTTGCTAATCTCCATCGCAGGAGGTAACCAGCGCCTCGCTCGACGTACCCGATGTGTTGATTTCATTACGAAGAAACTAGTCGTCGACGCTGCCACTAAGATTCTTGAAGAGCTTGAGCTAGAAAGGCCTGAGGACTCTCCGGCCAACTGGGCCGCTGAGAAGGCAAAGCGAGTCTATGCTGCCTTGTTGCGTATCGGGTGGAGCCTCAAGCGACAAGAGGGTAGCCATCGGACATTGCAACGGTCGGGCTGGCGTGACTATGTGTTCGCTTTCCACGAAAGCGTAGAGATCGGACCGCCAATACTGGCAGAGATTGGCAGATCCACGGGTCTTCGTCCCGAGGACCTTTGAGACGAGGCATGTTGATCGCGCAAGTACGACAATTTTTTCCCCATTCCCGTTGAAGTTCAGCGAATTCCTGACTAACTCCGCGTTGGTACTAGCCGGACAATACGCTCCCCTCACGCCCCCAAAGGGGGCAGGTCAAAGTAATAGTCTTGCCCTTGAGAGGGCTGAAGGCGCGGCGTGGCGGCCATTAGCTCGGGCGTTGAGAACGACACGAAAAAATCCCCTCCGATCTTCGTCACGCTCATAACCTTTGCTCTCGAGGTAATCTCCGCGTTCGCGCCTCCCCATGCGCAACGGTGCACATACACATGTTCCTCGGCGCGCTGCGAGGCAATGCAGAGGGGCGCGACATCGCGGTTCGTCATGATGGCATCGACTAGTCTGTTGTCAGGCTGCCACCCGTTGTTCCACGTTTGTTCGGGATGGTCTGGATGCCGAAGGACCACGTATAAGGCCACTGGCCTATTTTGCCATAGCCGCCCAGCGAAGGCAGAGGCGCGCGCCATCCGGTGCTGCTGCAAATGTCAGTTTAAGCTCGAAGTAAGCGACGCGCCTAGCAACCCTCATATAAGTAGTCGAAAAGACGGAGGAATGCGTTGCGGAGGGCAGAGCGTCGACTAAGGTAATTTAGAGGTTTAGAATTAAACCCGCGATGAAAGTGACCGACGATCATGTCACGTCAAACAACGAAGACGCACGCTGGCTGGCCCGTTGCGCCACGAAGGGAGCAGAGAGTCCCGACCCGCGAACAAAGATTGGCTGCGTTATCGTCGCGCCGGATGGGAGCACCCGATGCGCAGCCTGCAATGATTACCCAGAAGGCATTCTACGGGGCAGCAACGAGCGGGCAGAAGCTCCGTTGAAGTACATCTGGTTGGAGCATGCCGAGCGCAACGCGATCTACCAAGCAGCGCGCAAGGGGCTGTCCACCGAGGGGTGTACGATGTTTGTGGAACTGACGCCGTGCATCGATTGCGCAAGGGCGATCATCCAAGCCGGGATTGCGCAGCTTGTAGTCAATCAGGAACGATGCGCCCACTACGAAGGGGCGAGGTATTCCGGAGAGCATCCTGAGGCATTGGGCATGCTTGCGGAGGCGGGCGTCCTCGTGAGATTTGCTTGTCCCGAGAATGAGGAAGAATAGAGCGGCAATGCCCAGCTGTGTGTGGATAACTATTACTTTCCCGTGGGGAAGTAATACATAACCAGGCAGCTCGACAGTAAAAATCCGGGCCGTAATGAGTCAGGTCCTGGAAAGCTATTTTAGCGGGAAAAACCTGAACGCCGATCAATCTGAAGTTTCGTCAGTTCCGGCGCTGTCCTGTTCACGGCAGCTTGATATCGTCCGAGCCATCCGCCCCAGCCGTCGTCCGGTGGCACTACGCCGCGATCCAGAAACAACTTCGCTTTGTCGCCAAGGTGGCGCTTGTTGCGAAGCACTGCCTCAGCATCGCCGGAATCCTCAATATCCAGCACCGGTCGCCCATTCTCAAATTGCTTCTGAAGCCGTACAAACGAGTTCGCGCGAAGTTTGCCGCTGCTCCGCGCTTCTTCCATCTCGGGCGTGTAGTAAATCAGATGCACCACCGCATCCGTGCCTTCCAGAAGGAGGTAGTGGCGCCCAGCGGCCTTGCCGACTTCCTCCTCACTGTGCGCCAACACTCGCCCTTCGAGAATCTTCAGCTTTCTGAGATCCAGAACCACCAAGGGCAACCGTTCATCGGAAAGCAGAGCTCCGTGAGAAGCCAGCATCTTTTGGCGGTCACTCGTCCTCTGCATCGCCTTCAAAACAGTCTCAAAGTCGCGGCGTACTTTCCATTCCTGAGGGGCGATCAGTTCCGCCAAACCCATCTGCTGTAACACGAGCAACCGCGCATCGACGTGCTGCTCCCGCGCCCGACTGGCTTTTCCTCCGGTGCGCTGGATGACGAAATGCTCGGCCGAGTCCGAATCCGCCACCTCCACCAAGTTCGCCCGGTTGATTGCCCGGTCAAGCGTCGTAAATCGCCGCTCCTGAATCTCGCGACGCTCCGAAGCCTCCGCATCCAGGTGATTACGATGTCCCAGTTGCCGGGTGCACAGATCCTCCGCGATAGCCCGGATTCCGTGCCGAACGTAATCGCGAGGCAGATCCAGAGCCGATTTGTCATCCCGAATGCCACGCAGCGCGATATGTACATGAGGATGCTCAGTGTTGAAGTGGGTGACCGCCACCCACTCCAGTTTCGTTCCGAGGTCCTTCTCCATACGCTCCATGAGTTCGCGGGTGAGCTGGTCAAGGTCGAGGCGTTCTCCGAACTCCGGCGACACAATCAGCTTCCAGAGTCGCGGGTCGCCCTCGCTCTGCCACCGCTCCAACTCCTTCGCTGGTTCCAACGGCACGGTGCGCTCGGCCGTTCCAGTGCTCATCACCTGACCCAGCGTCCCGCCGTTGGCACTTTCGCGGGAAATGTAGCGACCGTGGGCTTTCCATTGCCCCGCCGTCTTGTTCGCTGTGTACATCGTGCGCACGGCGCATCGCGTGTGGTCCGAAAATTCAACTGGCCTTTTTCGGCCGCTTCCGAGTTAAGCGGAGTTCGCACATGGAGAGATGTCGAGTTGGTGAGTTGAGGAATTCTCACGCTGTGGGCATTACTTCCCAATAGTGCCCGGTGAGATTGCGCGTGTCCCGGCTCTTGCCTGTGCCGCGCGACCTGCACGGCCGGCAAACCCGTGCGCCACGATCTGTCTTCGCGCCCGAATCTGAAA
>JAOAPQ010000749.1 GCA_025462965.1 Bryobacterales bacterium | reverse complement strand
CCATCATGTCTCCGGCGGGACCTCCCGGGCAATTCTTTACGCCGTCGCAATTCTTCTCGCGATAGAGGTAATCGCCCACGTGTATGACGAGATCCGGATGCGCGGCAGCGGCATTGTTGGCGACTTGCTCGAAAGGCCAGTCTGCGGGGACGTTGCATTTCTGAATGTTCCACTTGGCATCGGCGGAGGCCGGACCCTCTTCGCCGCCTTTCTTGATCCGACAGCCCGTGTCTCCGATTACCACGACATTGGGCTTATCGTTCTTACCCCATTTCGGTAGAGGGAGATTCTCATTCCTGATTGACGCTGTCCGTGTCCCCTCCGGAACCAGCGCTTCGCAAACCAGCGCGGAGAAGTTACCGATCGACGCGCGGCGATCCATCGCGCGCGACTTGCCATCGAGGACGATTGCAGGACACCGCGCGCCTGAGTGGGCGGCGAACCGCGCGAGCGTTGTGTATCCATGCGCTCCATCCGCGGCGGGGCCGAGTTCGACCCAGATCTCGTCCGCTGACGCTGCGCCGCTCGTAAGAATTAGGGCGACGGCGAACCGCGCGATGGCAAAAGGCCGCTTACTATCTGTGGGCATGGAAGTAATGCCATTATCCAACGCTGGCGCGGCTTCCTCCCGCTCCCGTGCACGGATACCTGGCCGCCGCCTTCTCGTCGCTGTCGATCCCCAGCTCCCACGATTGAATGCGCAAGCGTTTCCAGTGCAGCCAACTTCTAATTAGCCAACTCGATGACGTTTCAGCTTTTCAGCCATTCTTACCAGCTCGGCGATGGATCCAGCCCGCATCTTCCGCATAGCCTGCCCACGCTGCAGCTTCACTGTGACCTCGCTCGTTCCCAGTTCGCCGGCAATCTGCTTATTAAGCCTGCCTGAGACCACAAGATCCATCACTTGGCGCTCGCGAGGTGTTAACGAGTTGTAGAGAGCGAGGAGATCACGTACTTGACTTCTTTGCTCGCGAGCAAGCCGATCAATTTCAAGCGCCTGTCGTATCGCCTCCAGCAGACGCTCATACGTAAACGGTTTCGTTAGAAACTCAACTGCACCCGCCTTGAGGGCGCGCACCGAATCCGGTATATCTCCGTGGCCCGTCATAAAGATGATCGGAAGATGAACATCGCTTCGGTTTAATTCTTCTTGTAGAGCAAGACCATTCATTCCGGGCAATCGAAGATCCAACAACAGGCACCCAGGCTCATCGGGTATCTGCTGCTCAAGGAAGACGTCGCCCGATTCGAATGTTCGTACACGGAACCCGTCTGATCGCAGAACGCTATCCAGCGAAGTTCGAATCGCTGGATCGTCATCTACGATGAATATGTTCGCCTGCCGAGCCGTCATGTTCACGGACGCATTCATCTCTGTAATCTCAAGCTACCGCGCTGCGCGCCGGCAGAGAAAACTGAAAAGTTGCGCCCTCGTCCTCATCCGCACTGCCCATAGTCGGCCGCCGTGGGCTCTCACAATTGAAGCACTGATCGCCAGCCCCATGCCCATTCCTCCCGGCTTGCTGGTCACAAAAGGTTTGAAGATCTCGTCGACGCTGCTCTGATCGAGGCCCACGCCAGAATCGCGTACTAACACCAGGATTTCATCCAAGCCCTGGTTTTTGGGCACTACGAGCACTTCCCGCGCCCCGTCGCTCTTCGCACTGATAGCTTCGATCGCGTTCATGACCAGGTTTACACAATGTGCTCGTGTCGGTTTCAGTTTTTAATAGCAGGCCGTCGGAGGCGAAAGCCTTGAAAAACGCGCGCCGCGAAACGACTTCCAGCGCGCAGGACGGGTAATTGCGGACCTGCATGAACGATATCACCAAGCGCAGATCAGGGCCGCGATTCGTTGTTTCCGGTGGTCTAAAGGATCCAGAGCCGGCGAGTGAAAGCCGACCGGAGAGACGTCAGGCGGTGTGATCGACAGCCTGAATCAAAGCGCGAATATACCCGTAGCAGAACGCGAACGACTGCAGGCCCCCCGGGTCGCTTGCGACCAGCGGCACGTGGTCGGGCATAAGGAGATATTTATACCCGACCTCTTTATAGACCTGAATCGCTTTCACAAAATCGATGTCGCCTTCATCCGGGTAGACTTCGATGAAGTCGTCGCGGTGTCCGCGGATATTCCGGAAATGCACATTGAAGATCTTATCCCGCGTACCGAAATAGCGGATGACGTCGTAAATTTCTTTGCCGGGATCATGGAGCATTTCAGATACGGTGCCCTGACAGAAGTTGAGCCCGTGGTACGGACTCTCTTGAATTTTAATGAACTTCTTCAAGCCATCCACGGTGCCCAGAACGCGGTCGACCCCCTGGTAGCCCTCGGGCGGTACGCCGGGGTCCTGCGGATGGCAGGCCATGCGGATCTTGTATTCGTTCGCCACCGGCATCACGTGATTGAGAAAATACGTGATGCGCTCCCAGAACATATCGGCGTCCACATGTCCGGCCTTGGTGAGCGGCGTTTTCGGATGCGCTTCCGCCAGCTTCCATGTGCTGTACATAGCGTCGCCGCGGCCCGGCGTGCGGCCTGTCCGAAGAACGCCGAGGATGCTCATGTTGTACTTGATGGAAGGTAGCCCGGCCTTCGCACAATTCCTGATCAGAATCTGGATCTGCTCGATATCGCGATCGCGCTCGGGACTTTGCGCGAGCATGATGGCGGGATGTTTCTCGTTATCGATGTAGCTGGAAGTGAGGATCGGCGGCCCCACGCAATCGACCGAGATACCGTTCTTATCCGCCAGGTCCTTCATGCGGCTTAGTTCATCGACCGTAGCGTAGACGTGGCCGTCCGACGTCTCGGGGTACCCGCATATGTTCTTCACGCCGAAGCGGGCGAAATACTTCAGATGAGCATCGTTGGTGGGCGCACTCTGGCAGCCGAGTTTCATCAGCGCCGGCTTATGAGGCGCGGTCGCTCCCTTCGCGGTCAATGCGGCCGCCGCTGCGCCGGAGGAGGTGGATACGAATTGTCGACGGTTCATCTGCTTACTCTCAGTAGCACAACACCATGGCCGGGGACCACTGCCTCATATCCATCGCCCTCGGGGGCCACACTCTTCTTCGCCCAAAGGTCCCGAACCTTCGGCTTGACGCCCATTCCTACGTCGGCCCACTTAACTTTCATCTTCGCGGTTTCGGAGTTGCGGTTGAACAGGCCGACTGCTTTGGCGCCCCCCGAAAGTTCGCGCGCCCATATCTCCTGTTCGCCGTTTTGGGAAACGCGCGTGCCCTGCTTACCAAGCTTGTCCTGATCGATCGCGATCACTTCAGGATTGGTGAGGATTTCCAGAATCGATGGCGTTGCGGTGCGGATATCGTTACCGGCGAGCAGAGGCGCGGCGAGCATGGACCACAGGCTCATGTGCGTGCGGTACTCCGTATCAGTCATGCCGCCGTTACCGATCTCGAGCATGTCGGGATCGTTCCAATGGCCGGGCCCGGCCCACGGCGCGAGCTCGTTCTGTTTGAAGCCGATATTCTCCATGGATTGCCAGGCGTCGCGGATATCGCCGGTGGTGCGCCACAGATTCCCGCTTACCTCCGGACCCCACTTCCAGACATCGGCGCGGCCATACTGGCAAAGGCTGTACACAATCGGCCGGCCGGTGGCATGGAGTGCGTCACCCATCTTCTGATAGACGGCGTGCATTTCGTCGTCTTTGTAGATGCGGCCCGCGCTGCACCAGTCGTACTTCAGGTAATCGATGCCCCAGGCCGCGTAGGACTTCGCGTCCTGCTCTTCGTGGCCGTAGCTGCCTTCATAACCCGCGCAGGTCTTGGTTCCGGGAGAAGAATAGAT
>JAOAPQ010000738.1 GCA_025462965.1 Bryobacterales bacterium | reverse complement strand
ACCGAAGCCGTGGTGGTTGCCGATATTTATGCACGCGCCACTGGCTACGTGAAATCGCGCTCCGCCAATATCGGCGACCATGTGCGCGCCGGCCAGTCGCTCGCGCAGATCGAATCTCCCGAGCTCGATCAGGAACTTGCTCGCGCGCGATCCACCGTGGAAGAATCGCGCGCGATCTGGCACCAGGCGCAGGCCAACGTGACTCGCGCCGAGGAAACCGTCGTGGAAGGACACGCCCGCCTCGAGCAATCGCAGGCCAACGAAGCGCTAGCCTCCGCGACGTCCGAACGCTGGACGCGCCTAGTCAACAAAGGCGTGCTCCCGCGGCAGGAGGGCGATGAGAAGAGCTACGCGTACAGCGCCCGCCGCGCGGAAGTGGCAGCCGCTCAAGCCGGCATCAAGACCAGCCAGGCAATGGTCAACGCCGCCCGTGCCAGCGTGGTTTCCGCCGAAGCCGCCATTCGCGCGAACGAGGCAAACGTTTCCCGCCTGGAGCGCATGGTAGCGTTTGAGCGCGTCGTCGCGCCCTTCGATGGAATCATCACGGAGCGTTCGGTCGAGCAGGGCGAGCTGATCACGTCCGGCGGCGTCGATGGCGGCCACAAGCTGTTCGCCATAGCCCAGCCCAGCGTGCTGCGCGTACAAATCAACGTTCCGCAAACCTTCGCGCCCGAGCTCAAGACCGGCCAGGAAGCACGCCTTACCGTGCGTGAGCGGCCGGGGCTCACCTTCACCGGGAAGGTCGCGCGAACCGCGAACGCTCTCAATACGTCTTCCCGGACGCTCCTCGTCGAAGTGCAGGTCGATAACCGCGAAGGCACGCTCCTCCCCGGAATGTTCTCAGAAGTGAAGTTCGCCCTCGCCCGTGCCCGTCCCGCTACGCTTGTTCCGGCCGATGCGCTGATCGCCAACGCACAAGGCACTCGCGTCGCGGCGGTCGATCCACATGGCAGGATCCATTTTCGCAATGTGGAAGTAGCTCGCGATCTCGGCACGCAAATCGAAATCGCGATCGGACTCGAGCCCAATCAACCCGTGGTCCTGAATCCCGGCGAAATGCTGGCCGAGGGCCAGGAAGTCGAGATCGCGAAGAAGTGATGACCATACGACTGTCGTTGGCCCTGCTCGTGGCCTCGGTACTCTGCGCGCAAAATTCCGCGCGTACCCAACAACTCGTGCGCGATGGCAAACTCTCACTCTCGCTGCAGGACGCCATCGCGCTCGCACTCGAGAATAACCTCGATGTAGAGCTCCAGCGTTACACCCGGCGCCTCGCCGCCACCGACGTGCTACGCGCAAAAGGAGGCGGCGCACTCCGCGGCATCCCACTCTCCATCCGCGAAGGCCCCGCGAGCCTCGGGGTGCCAGTCGTCACAGGTTCCGGCCTGGGCGGCGGCGACGCTCCCACAGTCGACCGACTCGTCGGCTCAGGCGCGCAAATCGATCTCTCGCTGCTCGGCTCCCTCCCGCTCTCCACCGGCCCGCCGGTGCCGACCTTTGATCCGACGCTCACCGGAACCGCGGGCTGGCGCCATCTCTCCGACCCACAGAACAGTACGTTTCTCGCGCCGCTCGCATCGTTAAATTCGAACACCACGAGCGCCAGCGTGGGCCTGGAAAAAGGACTCGCCAGCGGCGGCACTCTCGGGGTCAGCTTTGACAACCTGCACCAGAGCGTCAGTAATCCGCTCTATAGCTTCAGCCCTTACTCGACGTCTTCTCTCGGCGTCACGCTCCGACAGCCGCTGTTGCGCGGCTTTGGACCGGCCGTCGCCACGCGTTATATCCGGATTGCGCGCAACAACGAGCGGGTCTCGGATCTGGTGTTCCGTCAGCAGATCATCAGCACGGTCGACGCCGTCATCCGGATGTACTGGGACCTCGTCAGCCTCACCGAAGACGTGCGCGTGCGCGAGGACGCAATCGCGTCAGCCGAGCAACTGTTTCGCGATACCCAGGAAGAAGCGCGCGAGGGCGTCCTCGCTTCTATCGACGTGACGCGCGCCCAGGCTGAAGTCGCGCGGCGCCAGCGCGACATTGTCATCGCGCGCAGCCTCGCGCGCCAGCAAAGCGAAATCCTCAAAGACTATCTGCTCCGCTCCGATGAAAACAAACTTCAGGATGTTATCGTGCAGCCGACAGAGGCCATTGCGGTTCCCGATGCGCAGAAGGACCAGCCACTCGAGACGCTGGTCGCGCAAGCCTTGCGTGAGCGGCCCGATCTCGCCCAGGCCCGCATCCAGATCCAGAACTCGGAGATCAGCTTAAAAGGCTCACGCAGCGCGCTGCTCCCCTCTGTTGACGTAGTGGCCTCGGTCCAAAACAACGGTCTTGCCGGAACCCCGAACACCACCACCACTTTCAGTAATATTCCGCCAGCTTCCTCGCTGATCGGCAACTATGGCGATGCGCTGGGCCAAGTCTTCCGCCACAACTATCCCGATTACGGGGTAGAAATCCAGCTCAGCTTCCCGATCCTGAACCGCGCCGCCCGGGCGGATGTCACGCGGGACGAACTCCAGCTCCGCCAACAGGGGATCCGCCTGAAGCAGCTCGAAAAGCAGGCAAGGCTCGAAATCCGCAACGCGCAGATCGCCGTCGATGAGGCACGGGCCAGCTTCGAATCCGCCCGCCAGGAGCGCATCTTGCAGGAGCAAAGCCTGGAAGCCGAGAAAGAAAAGCTGAGCGCCGGCGCTTCCACCACATACCTCGTCATCCAGTACCAGCGCGACCTCACGCAAGCCCGATCTTCGGAAGCCACCGCGCAAGGCAGCTACTGGAAGGCCCGCGCCGCGCTCGACCGCGCTATCGGCTCGATTCTCACAGAACACGGCATCGATCTCGAGCAAGCCGCGGTAACAAAACCGTAATCCGTACCAACTACCCGGCATGCGCAGATTCCGTGCTCAACATGGTCGCGTTCCCGGAGTACCCCCGTGAACTCACAACCCGTAGAAGTCGATTCAGGCAGTTTACGCTCTCGAGTCGTTTGTCGGGACATCGAACCGGCACGGCTTGAGATACGGCGTATCAACTACCGCTCAACATCCCGCACCAGGTGAATCGGTGAACTGGCGTGCCCCGGAGTACGTATTCGGAGATCGTCTGCCCCATGTGGGCTGCTAGCGTTTGAGCGATCGGAGGTCGCCCTTCGATTCGGCTGCGAAGCGGGCCTTCGATAGTTGGTCAAACTCGTTTGCGAGCAGACTGTGCCGCAGGCATTCCGAGGAGAAAAGCACTGCCGCATCTTTTGAGGAGCGAGGGAGTGCGTCATTTCGTTTGTCGCGATATTCCTTTTCTGCCTCCGATCTCTTGGCACAGCTTCGGGCTGAATTCCTGCGCCCGGCGCACTGCGGCCGCTCTGCTTCACGCCTCGTCGTTCACGTTCGTTCCGGACGCGCGCCCTCCGGGTTTCGGCACCCCTGGAAAGATATCGACCTCTCGCGACACCGGCTCAAGAAATCTTGCCGGTCCCCCAAAAAAGCTGGTTTCCCTGCCGGTGAAGTCTTTGCCGCCGGCTGCGCGAATGGCGAGATAAATAGCACCGCCGAAGCCGGTGCGTACTCAGTCATAGGGTTTATCCGCGTTGTCCAGCCTTCCCATATTAGGCAATCTTAAACGTTTCGACCGGGAACTTGACCTTCGATGACAATTCCCGGCGCGAATTCTCGCATTACATGCGTGCCGATAAAAAAGCTGCTCGCCCCCCGTTGTTCCTTTGCGGCCGGCGCCGTTTGCGCCGCTCTTCTGATACCCGATCTGCTGAGCGCTGCGTTGGCCCATCTGACCGTTCAGGCCGATGCCGCTTCGCACGCGGTGCCGGTCCTCGTCACGGGCGCGCCGCCGAGTACGCGAATCGAATTTTTC
>JAOAPQ010000716.1 GCA_025462965.1 Bryobacterales bacterium | reverse complement strand
TGGCTGAGTCATAAATAGAAGGGTCGAAGACAGCCATGTTCCGCCAGAGAGCACTATACGGAACGATGACGCTGTAGCGAATTCCGTAGTATACGTTCAGCTTCTGGGATGCCTTCCAATTGTCCTGCGCGAAGAACTCCGTCATACTGCCGCGGAATGGCGTGTAGGCACGGTCACCCAGTTCGGAGTATGTGTCGAATAAGCCGAGCGCCACGTTCGCGATTGCCGCGCCGGACGTAGCAAACCCGGAGCGGGCATCTGTAAACGAGAACTGGCCATTCTGGTTATTCGTGCAAGTGGGACAGGCTGACACGTTGATTTCATCGTTGTCGTTCTCCCCCAAGCGCTCGAACAAGCCTCCGAACTTAAAGGTGTGCGCGCCTTTCACCCAAGTCAAGCTGTCGGACACGTCGTAGATGGGACCGGACGAGTGCGAAGGATAGGGCCCTCCGTTTAACGCCGAGAAACTCGATATGTTGGCGGTGGGAATGCGCGTCGGCACCAGTTTCCCGGTCGGGAAGATGTACGGATAGTTGATCCCTACCGAGGTGCGATCGAGGAAATGCGCGGTATCCACGGGGATGTACACGTTGTCCAGGCTGACAGTCGCCAGTGCTTCGTTCACCAGCGTTGGCGTGATGGTATAAACGTAGTTCAGCGAGTTCGTCTGGTTGGGGCGATTGAAGAACTTCGGCGTGTCCGTAGTACCGCCATCGAGCGGCTGATATTCGTTAAACATGAAATTGTTCCGCCGAAACTGGACACGCTGCTTGTCGGTCAGGTTCATGTCAACGGCCAGCGTATCTTTGCGCTGGTCCTGCGGGTGTCGCGCATAATACGACCAGTTCTGGTTCCCGTTCAGTGGAGTCGTCAGGTTGGGCAGCGGGTAGGCCTTTAAGATACCGAGACCGCTGGGGCTCAACTGTGAGGTTGGGATCACATTATTGGGATACGCAAGGCCGGTTTTAGGATCCTTGATGACTACAGCCTTGCCATAAAAGATGTTCGTGGGGCTCAACAACTCGCTGAAATCGCCCGTGCGCATCGCTGCCGTGGGGACAGTCAGATTGCTGTTATCCAGAAAGCGGTAACGAACCCATTCCTGGCCCCAGTAGAAGAAATACTTGTTCTTGTCGGTGTTGAACTTGCCGGGGATGTAGACCGGGCCGCCCGCGTTGTAACCGAATTGATTGTAGTGGATGGGCGGAACGAAATTCGTCGCGGCGTTCTGATTGCGCGCCCACGTGTTCGCGTTGAGCGCCGTATTGCGCAGATAGTCATACGCAGCGCCGTGGAAGTCCTTCGTTCCGCTGCGGGTGATGATGCGTATCTGGCCCCCGGAAGAGCGTCCGTACTCGGCCGCGTAATCGGCGGTGAGCACCTGAACCTCAGAGGTTGAATCAACGTCGGCCGCGCCGATACTGGTGCCGTTCGATCGCGTGCGGACAGCTGGGGCGCCGTCGTACGTGATCAGGCTTTCCGGAGTGCGCGCGCCGTTGATGTTGCTCGGGCCCTGCGAGAAGTTGAAAGAGAGGCCCGAAAGATTGCCGCCCCGCGTTCCCGGGACGAGATTCGCCATGAAGATCGGATTGCGGCCGTTCATTTCGAGTGCATCGATCTGCTGCCTCGTGATATCCCGTTGGACCGCCGCCGATTCGGTTTGCAGCACTTGGGCGGTGGCCGAAACCTCGACCACGTCCGTTTGCGCGCCGACAGTCAGCGTAGCGTCGAGTTGAAGACTGGAACTTGATTCCAACTTGTTGTTGCTGCTTTCGTACTTCTTGAACCCGGCCGCTTCGACGGTAACCGCATAGGTGCTGGCCGGAATGTTAGTGATGGTGTAGTACCCGTCCTGGTTGGACGTCGATCGACGCTCCAGGCCGGTGAGATTGTGGATGGTAATCTTCGCGTTCGGGATCACGGCGCCCGACGGGTCTTTTACGTATCCCGAGATCGAGCCCAGATCGCCCTGTGAAAACGCGAGACTGGAAAACAACAAAGTTAGCAGCGCAAACGTTGCGGTGCGTGCAAATCCTACACGGTTCTTCATAACTCCCCCTTGTCTTGTTCTTCGGGTGCCCCTACCCGAAGCCTTCAGCAGGCATTTTATATGCAAACGGCGGTCGGAAGCCAGAGAGGAACCGATTATTTTTTCGCTTACGTTAACTCAACCGATGGTCGCCATCGGCAGTGTCCACTCGGACTGAAAGTTGTTAGATGATACGCTAATACCCTTATGTTCGCCGTGCAAAGCCTGCCTCTGGCGATTCTCTTTTGCGTCATCACCATGCTCGGCTGGGGTTCATGGGCGAACACCCAGAAGCTGGCCGGCAAGGAGAAGTGGCCCTTCGAGCTCTTCTACTGGGATTATGCGATCGGTGTGCTTCTGTTCTCGGTCGTGTTCGCCGCAACTTTGGGGACCTTCGGCTCTGCTGGAACGCCCGCGCTCGCAAATTTGCGGGCTGCGGAATGGCGCTTCATGCTCCCGGCCCTTGTGAGCGGCGTAATCTTCAACGTCGCGAACATTCTCCTCGTAGTGGGAATCGATGCGGCCGGGATGTCGGTCGCGTTTCCGGTCGGAGTCGGGCTGGCGCTCGTAATCGGCACTGTCGAGAGTTATCTGCAGGCGCCCAAGGGCGACCCTCGATTTTTGTTCTCTGGCGTCGCCCTGATCCTCTTTGCCATGGCGATGTCGGCCGTTGCCCACGGTAAGCTGCCGCAACGCGCGGGAAGACGCCCCATGCGAGGACTAATCTTTTCCGCGATCGCCGGCTGCATCATGGGACTCTTCTACCCCCAGCTGATGCGCTCGATCTCACCGGATTTCAACTCAGCGCCTATTGTGCGAGGCATGCTGACGCCCTACGTGGCGCTGGCGCTGTTCGCGGCCGGTCTGATTGTCAGCAATCTGGCCGTGAATACGGTGTTCATGCGCGCGGCGGGATCCGGTTATTCACATTATTTCGCCGGCAGCGCGAAACTCCATTGGATCGGCATATTGGGCGGATGCATCTGGATGCTCGCGCTCAGCCTGAACGTGATCGCATCGGGCGTCGCGGGACCGGCGATCTCGTACGCGCTGGGGCAGGGCGCGACATTGATTGCCGCGATCTGGGGCATTTCGATCTGGCGCGAATTCCAGGATTCGCCGCCCGGCACAACGTTGTACATCGTGCTCATGTTCCTGGGTTACACGAGCGGATTGATCCTGATTGGCCTGGCTAGCCGGTAGCGGGAGTTCGCGCCTGCCATTCCCGCTCAAAACGTTCGCGCGATACGAATGAGCTTTGTGTGCCTCGGGCCAAGGTAGAGAGCGCGGCGTAAAGATTCGACCGCGCTATGGCCTGCAATTCGTCCATCCCGCTCGCGAGGAAGCACGCCAGACTGCCGATGAATGCGTCACCCGCGCCGCTGGTGTCGATCGGCGTTACAGGAAAAGCTGGGACGTGGCGCTCGGCTCCGTCCGCTGCCACCAGGACGGCGCCGTTCGCCCCGACCGTGATGATGAAGCGGCAATCGGCCGCCCAGGACGAACGAGGACCTACCTCACGCGCCTCGGTTTCGTTAGGAATAAGGTAATCGGCTTTGCCGGCCTGCTCCCGATCAAGCGGCTGCGCGGGCGCGGGGTTCAGGATTGTGCGAACGCCATGTTTACGCGCGAACTCCAACGTGTAATATACGGTCTCGAGTGGGATCTCCAGTTGGAGGATGATGAAGTCCGCTCGACGCAGGAGATCCCCCGACCCCTCGATATCGGCCGGCGACAGCTTGTCGTTCGCTCCCTTCACCACAAGAATCCGGTTCTCGCCCGCGCTGTCGACGAAGATCGGCGCCACCCCGCTCGAAACGCCTGCAGTGATAAGAACGCGACTGGCGTCGATCCCGCGGGCTTCAAAATTGCGGATAGTAGCAGGTCCGAACAGGTCGTCGCCTACGCGTGCCACCATAGACACTTCCGCCCCACACAACCGCGCGGCCACTGCCTGGTTCGCGCCTTTGCCGCCAAAGCCCAGATGGAATTCCCGGCCGAAGATGGTTTCGCCAGGGCGGGGGAAAGCATCGGTGAACGTCGTGAGATCCACGTTCGCGCTTCCTACGACCACTATGCGGGGCGAAGATGGCATCAGAACGTCAACCGGAGGAACAGTTGTCCGGTTCTGGGGCTGCCGGCCGGAGGGAAAATATGTGTGCTCGTGATGATGGCTGCGTTCACGTTGTTGACGCCGATATTCGGCTCACCCAGGTTCACGTGGTTCATGATGTTCTGAAAACTCGCCCCCACCTGCACGGCGCCCAGCCGTTCCATCTTGACCGATTTCGTTAGGCCCATATTGAAGAGCACATAACCTGGCCCCTGGATCGAGTTCCGGGCCGCGTTCCCGAATCCGGATGTCGGAACCGCAAACGAACTCGGGTCGAACCATTGAGTTACGGACTTCGGATAAGTGATCGGCTTCACCGCGTTTGGCCGTCCGCCAACGGTATTGGTGCCGGAGGGATCGCTCCCCGCGAATTGCGGGTTCAGAAAGTTGCCGGAGACCAGGTTGAGAAGCATATTGATTTCCCAGCCGCTGCGTAACGCACCCGTACCGAGCGGAAGCTCCCAGAGCGCCTGATTCTCCCATTGATGACGAGGAACGGAGTACAGGTTGCCGCGGTCGCGGCGGCGGTCGTACGCGTTTTCGATCTGCGTGTTGAGTTCGAAGTCTCCGGTGTCATCGATTTCGCTGAGATCCTTCGCCCAGGTCCACGCGGAAGAGAAGAGGAATCCATGAGTGAAGCGCTTCTGCGCCTGCACCTGGAGCGCGTTGTACGAGCTGTTCGCGCCGTTATCCCCAAAAACTATGTTGTTGAACAACGGAAACGGGCGGCGCGACTGAGTGAATGCCGTGCCGTTTGGAAACGGCTGGTTGATGTTTCGCTCGTACAGAAGCTGCGACCCGTGCGCTCCAATGTAACTCAGGCGCAAGCCGATGTCCTTCGTGAGTTCACGCTCCAGGGTCAAACTGTATTGATAGACCGGGGAGTCGCGGACGTTTTGGCTGATAGCGATCAGATTGAGATTGCCCGCGCCTCCCGCGACACCGAAAGGGCTGCCGAACGTAAAAAGCGCGGCGCCGTTCACGATCGCATTAGTAGGCGTGGTGGAGATGGCGTAGGGTCCGGTGCCGAGATCGCCCGCAAGGTTTGCGCTCAGATGCGAATAGTAGACGCCCGCTCCACCGCGCAGCACAGTCTTCGCGCTCTGGTCCAGCTGATAAGAAAAGCCGAAGCGCGGCGCGAACTGGTGGAA
>JAOAPQ010000706.1 GCA_025462965.1 Bryobacterales bacterium | reverse complement strand
GAATTCGGTGGGTAACTTCAGTTTTGTAGGCACTTATACCGGCGATGCCTATGCCGATATGCTGCTGGGCTATCCGGATAATGCGACTCGCAGTCCTTTCCAAACATTGCAAGGCGACGTTGACGATTTCAAGGCGTGGTATTTCAATGATAATTTCCGCGTGCGCTCCAATCTGACCATCAACGTCGGTCTACGTTACGAAGTCAACCCATTCTTTAAGGGCATCCGGGACACGAGGAGCGGTTTCGACTTCCAATCCGGGAAGGTGATTGTGCCCTCGGGAATCCCTGCCAACGCTCAGCCCATCACGCCGCAATTGCTCCAGCTGTTTGCGGATCGCATTCTATTTACGAAGGACATCGGCTTGCCGCCTTCCGTCTCGCCTTCCGACAAGATGGACTGGGCGCCGCGAATCGGCGTCGCATGGAGCCCGTTCGGATCGCAGAAGAACGTAATCCGCGCGGCCTATGGGATCTTTTACGTCTTCCCCGATACGAACCTGATCAACAATACAGTGGTCACGGTTCCGTTCGTCGATAACATCACGCTGTTCAACGACCGTCCTCCCGCGGTTCCCACGCGTACGTTTGCCGACTTTTTCCAGGGCACGCCGATTGCCGCGGCGAACCCGAATCCCGGCCAGCCTTGTGCGTTCGGCTTTGTCGCGATCTCCTGCGATACACCGGGTATCACGTCGGCTCTGGTTCATTTGAAGCAGCAGTATACGCAGCAGTGGAACCTATCGGTCGAGCGGCAACTCGGATCGCGCTCCGCGCTTACGATCGCTTACGTGGGCAACAAGACTTCTCACTTGCAGCAGGGGATCCGGCGAAACGACCCGCCCCCGGGAGCGGGTAATATTCAGTCGCGCCGTCCATTTCCGCAGTGGGGGCCGATCGGTTTACAGGAATGGGGAGGCAAGGGCAACTACAACGCGCTTCAGACTCAACTCGAAATGCGCGACTGGCACGGTCTTACGCTGATGGGTTCCTATGTGTATTCAAAGTGTCTCGACGATGGCACGGATGAGAGCGGTCCCGTGGCGACCCAACTGATCGGAACGAATTATGCGGTTTGCGATTTCGACCAGACGCATACAGGGTCCATCAGCTTCAATTACGCGCTGCCGTTCGGCGTTGGAAAACAATTCCTGAGCGGCGGGCCGGGGGTAGTCAACCAGGTCTTGGGAGGGTGGCACGTTGCCGCGGTGACGACTTTAAAATCGGCGCTGCCGTTTACGCCTGTCGTCAATGGCGACCGCGCCAACACAGGCGTGGGCAGTCAGCGGCCCCTTATCGTCGGAACTCCGCTTGTTTCGAATAATGTTTCGTGCTGGTTCTATACGTCGTCAAATAGCGCGTGCAAGGCGCTGTACCCGAATGCTACGGACGCCTTCACGCTTCCCGCCCAGTTCACTTACGGCAACGGTGGAAGGAACATCCTGCGCGGTGACAGACTGACGCAGGTAGATGTATCGCTATTGAAGGACTTCCCGATCACGGAGACCAAGCGGCTCGAGTTCCGGGCGGAGTTTTTCAATATCGGGAACCATCCGGTGTTCGCTAATCCGGGGACGGCGATTAACGCGACTTCGGGCGGACAGGTCTCTTCGACCCTGAATAGCAACCGCATTCTGGAATTCGCCTTGAAGATGTATTTTTAATGAACAAACTACGTGCTGTCGCACTTGGGTGCGCTTTCCTGTGCGCGGTTCCGGTGATGGGTCAGCTTGACCGGATACCGCCGCCGTCCTCCTCCAACCCGCTCACGCGCGACGTCGCTGCGATCGAGGCCGGCCAGCGGAGATTCCGGCAGCTGTGTTCAAGCTGCCATGGGCGCGACGGAGAAGGCGGACAGGGAGAGGGCCAGGGGCCCAACCTGATGAACAGTTGGGAGGTGCGCCGGGCCAAAGACGCGCAACTGTTCAGCGCCGTGAAGAATGGCGTCAAAGGAACGCTGATGCCGGCGTTCCCCCTGCCGGATCAACAAGTGTGGGAATTAGTGGGTTTCGTGCGGAGCCTGAACGCGCCGGCGAACAGCGTCTCGGTAGCCGGCGATGCCGCCGCGGGTGAGGCGGTCTTCTTCGGAAAAGGCGGCTGTTCCGGATGCCATATGATTCGGGGACGGGGCGGCTATCTGGGGCCCGATCTCTCCAACATTGGCGCGGTGCGGCGCATCAGCGAACTACGCGAGTCGATTATGAACCCGAAGGAATTACCCAGCGAAGGATACCGGCCGTTGCTCCTGCGATTCTCTGGAGGCCGGCAACTCAAAGGCGTGGCAAAGCATTATTCAAACTGGTCTGTTCAGGCGCTTGATGAAAACGGCGAACTGCATCTGCTGCGCGGGCCTGCGATGGACAATGTCGTGTTCCAGAGTAAGACCTGGATGCCCACTGACATTGCGCAGCGTTTGACTGCCGGGGAGATCGGCAACGTGCTGGCGTTCCTGAGCCGCCAGTCGGTGCGTCCGGACGGCGAACCGGAACCGCGGCCGCGCGCAGGCGGAGACGTCCGTTGAAGAGGGCATTCTTTTGTTCGTTGTTTGCCCTATCGTTAACGGCCCAGGTTACAAACAACGACTTACGTAAGGGACCTGATCAGAACTGGCTCACCTACATCGGCGATTACTTCGCACAACGCCACAGCCCTTTGAAACAGATCGATGCAAGCAGCGTTTCGCGTCTGGTTCCGAAGTGGGTACGGCATTTCGACGGTACCAACGATCTGGAAACGGTGCCGCTGGTTTACGACGGCGTGATGTACGCGACGAACAGCAACGAAGTGTATGCCCTCGACGCGGTGACCGGCCGCGAAATCTGGCATTACCGGGCGCTGGGTGCTCAGCGCCGCGCGGCGAATCGGGGAGTCGCCATGTTGGGTGAACGCGTGTATCTGGTGACCGGAGATTGCCACGTTGTCGCATTGCGCCGCACGAATGGAGGCATTCTTTGGGATCGGGAGTACGCGTCGTCGCGCGAAGGCTTTTCCTGTACGGGAGCGCCTTTGGTGGTCAAGGACAAACTCATCGTTGGTGTGGCGTCCTCCGGTAAGACATGCTGGGTCGCGGCACTCTCGGCGGAGACGGGGCAGGAAGCGTGGCGGGTCTGGGCGGTGCCTCATAAAGGAGAGGCGGGTTCGGAGACGTGGGGGGATTTCCCACTGGACCAGGGCGGCGGGCCGACGTGGACCACGGGCTCGTACGATCCGGATTTGAACCTGCTCTACTGGCCGACAGGGAATCCCTGGCCGGACTTTTACGGGGGCGATCGGCCGGGCGACAATCTGTTCACCGATTGCATCCTCGCGCTCGATGCCGACACCGGCAAAATGAAATGGTACTTCCAGTTCGTCCCGCACGATACGCACGACTGGGATGCGAATGAAACACCGATTCTGGTCGACCGGGAATTCAACGGTCAGCGGCGCAAGCTGTTGCTCCAGGCAAACCGGAACGGCTTCTACTACGTTCTGGATCGGACCACGGGACAGTTTCTGCACGGTGCGCCATTCGTGAAGGAACTCAACTGGGCCAAAGGACTTGACGCGAAAGGACGTCCAATGGTCATTCCGAACACCGAGCCGTCTCCCGGTGGTGCGCGCGTCTGCCCTTCCGTGCACGGCGCGACGAACTGGTGGGCTCCTTCGTTGAATCCGGACCTTGGGCTGTTCTATGTCGTCGCGCTCGAACAGTGCGAGACGTACTACAGTTCCGCGCAGAAGCCGGCTCCGAACAGCGGATTCCGAGGCACGGGGCACACACTGATTGCGGGGCAGCCGGGCCAGTTTTATCTGCGGGCGCTGGATGCGATGTCGGGCGCGATGCGGTGGGAATTTCCGATGCCTGGCCCGACGCTGATGTGGGCCGGCACCGTTTCGACGGCCGGCGGGCTCGTTTTCTCGGCGGATGACGATGGCGATCTTGTCGCGCTCGATGCCAAGTCAGGGAAGGCGCTTTGGCACTTTTTCATGGGAAGCAATGCCCATGCCTCGCCGATGATGTTCAGCGTGGATGGCCGGCAGTACGTCACCGTCGCGGCCGGAACGAATCTTTTTACGTTCGGCCTGGCGGATATGAATTGATCAGAATATTCCGTTCAGGCCCGGCGTTCGCCGTCGGTCCAAAAACTTAGGGATATTTGAGCACAATAGTGGCAAACTACATGGGAGAGAGTGTACCCTTGTGGACAACCGTCAACACTTAACTATGAAAAACCCTAGGTGGTTACGTCCGGTGGTCCACCCGGTCGGCGATATATGCTTGTAACGAGGGAACGGCTTCCCCCGTTCTAAGGCTTTTTGCTGGCAATGTATAAGCGGCACCTCGGGATTCGCGAGAAACTCCTGCTCATCAAGGCTCTAGAGCGTTCAGCCGAGCTAGACGCCGCGGACGCTCGGCACGTATTAGACAGAAAGGCCGGGGTTCCGGACACGATGGCAACAGCATTGGCCAGGCAGCTCCAGAGTGAATCCGAAGCTGCCCTGAAGATGATCCTGGATCTGCACAAAGCGGAAGCGATCATTCTTGATTCCGAAGATACAACCGGAAAAGTTTAGAATCTTGGAACGTTGTCCTCCGCTCCGCCCGATAAATTAAGGGGTACTCGGGTCTCGATAAGTGAGACCCCCGATGGTCGCTGAAAGCGCTTTGATACTCAAATGGGTAGCCAGGCAATAAATTCGCTTGGGTTTAATCCTTGCAGACCCGTCGGCAACGGGAACGTCCCCGCCGCGTCGAACACTACTTGGCTTAGACAATCGTTTTCGCGCCAGCTCTCTAAAACACCTTGCTGAAGCAGAATACCTATGAGAGCCGTCCGCGCCCAAACTGCTATCGGATCTGCAGATGCAGACTCGCAAACTTGCAGGATCACCTCTATTGAATAGCCGAGGGAACCCGTGGAATGTTGGGACTGCAACGACCACAGACGTTGGATGTCCAGCGGACTCACGGTAGGAATATTTCCCTCGATTACCGACTCAACGTCTACCATACGAGCCGTTCTCCATCCAATCATCATAGTCCGAAGATATTGAGCTTGCCCTTGGCGAATCAGTCCGGTTTATTTCAGGTCGGCCAGGCGCTCCGGCATGTCCGCCAGAACATAACTCAGCACTGCAAGCGAGGCCACGTTGAGTTGAAACTCGCGCGGCACGATTTTGTCGAAACTGTCCGCATTGGTGTGGTGCCAGTCGAAATAGTGCGTACCGACAGTGCGGACACCGAAGCCCGGCACTCCGTCCGCCAGCAGCGGCGCGATGTCCGAACCGCCGCCGCCCGGGGTCATGTTGCCGCCCTCAATTCCGGCGAGCAGCTTGCCGATATCCACTGCGCGCTGAAACGACGCTGGTGAGGTTTTTGCGGGCGCAGCACCGGGAGCCAAACCACTGGGAGCCACACCTCCGGGAGCTACCCTTCTGCGGCGTCCGCCACCGCCGCCGGCGCCAAACTCGCCACCGCCGCCAAATCCGAAACCTACGGGCTTCTCCGCGCCGCCATCCATCTCGATCGCCGCGACGTGGTTCTTGATGGCATCGCCCACCATCGCGCGATACGCCTTGCCGCCCGCGCCGCCGTTCTCTTCGTTCACCCAGAAGACCACACGAATGGTTCGACGCGGCTGCAATCCCAGCTTCTTGATGAGCGCGACGGCCTGGAACGTTGCCATGATGCCGCTGCCATCGTCATTCGCGCCCTGGCCGATGTCCCACGAATCGATATGACCGCCGAGCACGACCACTTCCTCCGGCTTCTCTCGTCCGCGAATTTCGCCGATGACATTATGCGAATCGGCGTCCGGCTCCTGGTGCGCTTCCATGGTTAAGCGCACCTGCACCGGCGTGCCGCTCTTTACGATGCGCTCGATCATTGCGGCGTCTTCTACGCTGACGGCAGCCGCCGGAATTTTGGCGACGCCATCCTCATAATTCATGGCGCCCGTGTGCGGAGTTTGCAGGCTCACGCCGGTCATGGAGCGCACCAACACCGCGACAGCGCCCAGCTTCGCCGCCGCCGACGCTCCGCCGGTCCGGTACATCACTGTCTGTCCGTAGCCTTCCCATGCCGGATTGAACAGAACGATCCTGCCCGCGACCTTGTCACGCCCGAGCGCGTTCAGTTCGTCAAAGCTTTTTACCGTAACCACGCTGCCCGTAATGCCTTCATTCGGCGTTCCGATGCTCATCCCAAGCCCGATCATGGTCAACGGCTTCTGAACCGGCTCGAGCATCAGCGCGGATTCCCTGCCCCGCACCCATTTCGGCACTTTAACCGGCGGGGTCTGAACATTTTCGAGGCCGGCCTTCTTCATTTCCGCCGCTGCCCAGACGATCGCGCGCTCGAGCGAAGCCGAGCCGCTGACACGGTTTCCGATGCGGTCGCAAAGGTATTGCAGCCGCTGCAGGCCTTCTTCATCCGCCAGTGCGGCGTGGATCAATTTCTGCGAGGGTTCGCGGTACAGTTCAGAAATGTTGTTAGGTGCAGCGGCAACGAGGGCGCCCGCCAGAAGAAGGAGCGGCAGCGTTTTTGTCATTCGATCAATCTAGCAGGTTACCTCCCGCCGTGATCGGCGGCGTTTATCAGACCGGTGTAAATCTGATGCGGGATTTGCTGGCCAAGGGGGTCCGGGCCGTCGGCGTGGACTGCAACAGAGGAAATGAAGGCTTCCGATCGATTTATGGCAAGTCCTATGAGTGTCCCGATCCGGATGCTAACCCGGAGCAATGGGTTGCGTTCATGCAGGGCCTCTCGCGGCAACTGGGAGCGAAGCCGGTCTTCATCGCCTCCTCCGACATGTTCGTATCCGCCCTCGGCCGCTACGCCGCGGATCTGCGGGATTATTACATTTTCTCCGCGGGCGCCCAAATCCAGGCGGCGCTCACCACGAAGGAGCTTCAGTATGCACTCGCCGATCAGCATGACTTCCCCCGGCCGCTGACGCGATACGTTCAGTCGCGCGACGATCTGGAGCAGTTCAACGCGCGAGCGCTTTTTCCGGCATTGATTAAACCGCTGAGCCATCGCGAATGGGGCAGCCTTCCCGAAGGTAACCCGCTGCGGGGCCGAAAGGTGATGGCGGCCTCGACGCCGGAGGAGCTTTTGCGGCATTATGCTTTGTGCGAGCCTTATCGCCCGAAGGCGGTGGCGCAGGAGATGATCGAAGGACCGGACAGCGCGAAGAGCTGCTACCTGGCCGTCTATTCCAGTGATGGTTCGCTGCTGGGCAGTTGTGTCGTCCAGGAACTGCGCGCCCACCCTATGTTTTACGGCGGCGCAAGCGTGGTCCGTCCGATGGTGGATGAAGAGATCCAGTTGCAATGCGATCGGTTTCTGCGCGCGATGAACTATAGGGGTATTTGCGAAATCGAGCTGAAGCGCGACGCGCGGGATGGGCAGGCGAAGCTGATTGAAGTGAATCCGCGCTATAGCGGCACCGGAGATTGTCCGAAGTACATGGGCGTTGAAACAGGCTGGCTCCATTACCGCGATCTCATCGGCGAGTTCATCGACGAAAACCCGGAACCAGTACGGCCCACGCGGTTCGGGTTCCATCACATCGCGTTGAAGCTGGATTGCATGGCGATCCCTAGCTATCTTTCCACAGGCACGGTGACATGGCGGGAGTTGTTTGCGATGTATCGCGGCGATGTCGAGTTCTTCGATCTGGACTTCCGGGATTGGCGGGTCGCGGCCTGCTCGCTGCTTACGTGCGCCAAATACCTGGCCGGAGGTGCATGGCGGCACCTCCGCCGCCAGTCATAGTAAGCTTTTGGTTTGGCTCAATTCGAAGAAACTGTTTGCGCCGTAGTGGTGACCTTTAACCGCAAGACGCTGCTTCGGGCGTGCCTTGCGTCGTTGTTGTGTCAGGAACGACCAATCGACAAGATCGTCGTCATCGATAACGCGAGCACAGACGGCACGCCGGAGTTGATGGCTGCGGAGTTCTCGGAATTGACGTTTGTGCGGCTGGACCGCAACACAGGCGGCGCAGGCGGGTTTCACGCGGGGATGAAGTGGGCTTATGACCACGGATTCGAATGGATCTGGCTGATGGATGATGACGTGGAGATGGCGCCCGGCGCGCTCAAGGTGCTGTTGGAGCATAAGACTGTCGGCGATTTTATTCACTGCCGCAAGACCATGACGGATGGGCCGCACGTCTGGGAATCGGTCTGGGACGCATCGGCGTGTACGCCCGTGACTCTCGATCGCGATGTCTCTTTCGCGAATGGCAACCCGTGGATCAACGTGTCATACGGAAACTTCGAAGGGCCGCTGATCAACCGGATGGTGGTGGATCGGATCGGCTTGCCCGATGTCCGCTATTTCATTGGGGGAGACGACACGATCTACGGCTTCCTCGCGTCGTTTCATGCGCGTGTCATTTATATCAATCAGTTCGGGATTATCAAGCGGATCGCTTCCACGCAGCCGCGCTCGAAGTTGCAGTATTATCTGCAGATTCGCAATCGCTTTTTGAATCGGGAATATTTTGAAAGTGTGGGGGTGCGGGTACCGCGGAAACAGTTCCTTGCGCTTGCGTTTGTGTTGTTGCTCGATAATTGCAAAGAGATATTGACGGTGCCGGCCCAGCGGAAGTGGGTGAACTTCCAAGCGGTGGTGGCGGGGCTGTCGGACGGGTGGAAGGGGCGGTTCGGGCCGCCGCCTTGGCTGCGGTAGAACGACGGGCCACAGAAAACGATGGCCTGTCCCACGCTATTTGAAGAGTCAGTGCCAGAAGTACCGCCCGCCCGCGCCGTGGCTGCGCTAGAAAGACAGGCTATTTGAAGAACCAGAGCCAGAAGTATTGGCCGCCCGCGCCGTGGCGGTGTCGCGGCTCGAACCCGCACTTGTTTGCCATGGCCACCGCCTGCTCGTCCGAAAACGGCACACCGAGCCATGTGTCGCCAGCTTCCGTCTCCATCGATGCGTCGCCCTGCACTTGAAATTTGAACAGCCCGCCGGAGCGCAGCAGCCGGTGTACTTCGCAAACATAATTCTCGATCACCTCCCGGCTGGGAATATGCTGGAACACGATCGAGGAAAACGCGAAATCGACTCGCACATCGCCCAGAATGCGCAAATCGGCCCCGTTCCCCTGCCAGAAGTGGGCGTTCGGCACATCGGCGCAGGCCGCTTTCGCTTGCCGCACCATCTCGCCTGAGACGTCGACGCCATGAACGGTCCCGAATATCTCGGCCAGCGCCCGCGTAACGCGCCCCACGCCGCACCCGATCTCGAGCACCGTCATCTGCTTCGGATCTTTCCCCTGGCAGATGTTGATCATATCCGTCAGGATCTCTTCCTTGACGGTGCGCCGGCCCGATTCGAAGAAGTCGTCGTCTTTCCAATCCGTGCGCTCTGTGTTTACGTAGAATCTGGCATTCTCCAGCGCCCGCGCGTCCCATTCGCGCTGCATCTTGGATAGTAGGTCGGGGTCGGTCATCATGCTATATTGTAAACGTCGCGTGGGCGACTAGCTCAGCTGGGAGAGCGCTGCGTTCGCAATGCAGAGGTCGGGGGTTCGATCCCCCCGTCGTCCACCATTCTCACCTTCCGGAAGACCCGAATCCCCTGGTGCCCCGTTTGGAATCAGTCAGTTCGGTTTCTTCCCATTCCACAGGTTCGTAGCGCGCCACGATCATTTGCGCGATGCGATCGCCGGTGTGGATTGTGTACGGCTCGCGGCCCAGGTTGAGCAGGATTACGCGGATCTCTCCGCGATACCCAGGATCGATCGTGGCGGGGCTGTTCGGAAGCGTGATCGCGTGCTTCAACGCGAGACCGCTGCGGGGGCGGATCTGTGCCTCGCAGCCGGGCGGAAGTTCGATCGCAAGACCGGTGGGGACGAGGGCAGGTACGCCGGGAAGGAGGGTTACATCCTCCACGGCATGCAGGTCCAGTCCCGCGTCTTCGGCAGGGCCGTGGGCGTAGTCCGGGAGTCTGGCGTTTTCGTGTAGGCGGTCGATTTTGATTCGCAATCCGTTATCATACCCGCCTGCACGTTTGGCGCTTGCGTGACGTCTTCCGTGCATGAAACTTGCGATGGCGGTTTGCTTTGCGTCCGCGGCATGGGCGCAAAGCGCCGACCGCGTATTTTCATTTTGCTAACGACCCCGGCGTGCGCGGTTTGCAGGAAATCGCGACTGTGCTGCGAACGGTCGGCAATATACAGCAATTGTCGCTGGATGTTCCTTCGGCCGCCATAACCGTGACCGGCACGCCCGAACAGATCGCGACGGCCGAGTGGCTCACTCACCAGTTGGATCAGCCGGCGCGCACGCAGTCGAGCAGCCGGCAAAACGCGAGCGCGACTTTTGGGGGAGATGTTTATCTCGTGACTTACCTTAGGAGCGCGACCATTCCCGTGGGCGTTCAGGAAATCATCACTACACTTCGTACGGTCGGCAACGTCCAGCGCATTTACAGTTACAGCGCGCCAGGAGCAATCGTGGTGCGTGGCGCTGCATCCGAGGTCGAAATGGCCGAATGGATGATCCAGCAATTGGACACACAGGCGGGGAACCAGGCGCCTGGCCCCCACGAATACAGGAATCCCAGGGCGGCCGACGATGTGGTCCGCATCTTTTATCTCTCGCAGACCCAAACCCCGCGCGGGGTGCAGGATATTATGACCGCAATCCGCACAACGGGCCAGATCATGCATGTTTATGGATGCACCGCGCCGCGAGCCATCGCGGTGCGCGACACAGCGACTCGAGTCGCGGTCGCCCAGCGGCTGATCGACGGCTGCGAGAAGCCCTGAGCGGTTTCGGTATCATAACGGGTTGAAAAGAGTCATCACCGTTGCCCCGCTCCCGCCTGAGAAGTGTGCGTATGCGCTGGCCCGCTATTCCCGCTCTCCCGATTCCATTCGCGAGTCGCTCGACTGGGTCCGCACGCATAACTCCGAAAAATTCCTCGAGAGCTACTACTTCCAGTACGGCCATCAATCGATAGCCGATCTGGGTCACACGGTCCTCTGCTTCGAGGGATTGTCTGAGCTCGCCGCCACCGAAGTGGAAGATGAACCGCTTTGGGACGGCCAGGCGAAATCTTCGCGGTATCAGGATTTCTCGAAGTCCGGTTTCATCACGCCGTCCGAATTCAACCACACTGAGTCCGCTACTTATCGCGCCGCGGGCGAGGAGCTGCTGGCAGCCTATGCCGATGTGCATGCCCGGGTGCTCCAGCATCTGCGCGACCGCCTTCCCCGGCCCGATGAGATGAAGCCCGAGGCGTACGAGCGCAATTTGAAGGCGCGCGCCTTCGATGTCGCGCGATATCTGCTGTTCTGGGGCGTGCCCACGAACGTCGGGCAGGTGACCAGCATTCGCACACTTGAAAAACAGATCCGCCGCCTCGGCTGTTCCGAATACGCCGAATTGCGCGGTCTGGCCGACGAGATCGCCCAGGCCTGCGCCGCTCCGCCCGACTGCATCTGGGATGAAGCCATCAGCGATCCGCTTGCGCCCACGCTCGCCCGGCACGCCGAAGCGGATACTTTCTCTGTCGCGGCCCGCACCGACCTGCGCCGCTGGGCAGAACAGAACCTAGTGGCGCCCGATTACACGTCTCCGCGCGTGGATCTTCTGCGTCCCGATCACGCCGCCACCGAAATCGCGGCGACGCTGCTCTATCCGGTGACGGAATGGCCGTTCCGCGCGCTGTATGATCTGGCGCGCGATTGGAGCGATGCGCAACGCGCCGAAGTGATCGACCTTGCGTTGCGCTCGCGTACCCGCCGCGACGATCTTCTTCGCGAGTTCCGCGGCGGCCAGTTCTGCTTCGATATGACGATTGATATAGGCGCGTACCGCGACATGCATCGCCATCGCCGGTGCCAGCAGTTCCGCCAGGCGTTTTCGGGCAAGCTTGGTTTCGATACCCCGCC
>JAOAPQ010000703.1 GCA_025462965.1 Bryobacterales bacterium | reverse complement strand
GTTCATCTTCTCCATTGCCAGGTCATGCTGGTTGTTGCAATCGTAGGCCATGCCCCAATCCATCAGCACCATGTAATCCGGTTTCTGAATCGTCGCAGCGCGGGCGAAGCGGTCCGCGGCTTCCCGGCAGCGATCGGCCTGGAAATACGCAACGGCGACGCCGAACTGGACGCGCTGCTTATTTGGCGCCTTCTCCGCCGCGTCCTCCCAAAGCGTGACGGCGCTGCTCCAGACGTGGCTGCGATTGTAGGTCCAGACGGCGAAGACGAGGGAGACCGCCGCGAGCGTCGCCGCCAGCTTCCAGGTACTGGCTTTCCAACGCCTGAGGAACTCGAGGGCAATGAGGATGAGCCCGACGATCGGCAGGTATAGACGGCGGTCGGCAATCACGTCCTTCAACGGAACGAATGACGAAGTGGGCAGCAGGATCAGGCAGAACACGAAGAAGCCGTAGGAAGCCAGGGGAAACCGGCGGCGGTAATGAAAGGCGGCTCCTGCCAGCGCGAGGACTCCGGCCAGGTACAGGATCGCGCCGTGCTCCAGAATGTTGTGCGATACGGCGAAATCGTAATCGATGGTCTGCCAGTAAGGGAACAGGAAAAGACCAATATAGGCGAAGAAGACGCGGAACTGCGTAAAGAGGTATTGATACCAGGTGAACTCTTGCAGGTTGAACCCGATGCTGACGGTATCGCGGCTGATATAGCGGAGAATGATGACGGCGCCCGCGAGCCCGGCGACCAGAATGGGCGCATAAAGCCGCCAGTTGTTCCGCGCCCCTTTCCAGGAAAAACCAGGATTGAAAAAGTAGTCGGTCAAAAGCAGGACGGCCGGGAGCACGGCCGTATGCTCCTTCGAAGCAATCGAAGCGACAAACAGCGACAAAATTCCTGCCGCGGCCAGCCAGGAGATAGCCGGACTGCGCCGATAGAGGAAAACACACCACGCCGCGAAGAAGAACAGAGCGCTCAAGTCTTCGGAGCGTCCGGCGATATAGGCGACCCCTTCGGTCTGAATGGGGTGCAGCAAAAACACGCTGGACGCAAAGATCGAGAGAACGGTTCTGTTCGGCTCATCCGTCCTGGCGAGTTCGAGGATTCTGCGGACCGCGAAGAAGAGCAGAATTGCCGCAGTCCCGTGGAACAGGACGTTCCACAGGTGATACGGATATGTCGCGAGGCCGGACATGTGGAGATTTGCCCAGTAGGTAATCATGGTCAGCGGGCGCGGGCCGAAGATCCAATCCTTGATTCCCCACAGCGTTGCGGCCGGTTGCACAAAGGGGAGGTGCAAGTCGTCAAAAACGAAGCCTCCGTGCAGAGCCGGCGAATAAACCAGGTATGCGCTCAGGTAAACTGCCGCCATGCCGATTGCGTACAGCCACCAGATTGGCCGCGGTTGGGTGGCAACTGGCTGGCGCTCCAAAACGGCCTGCCTGGCGGTTGCGCGGCGCACGGCTTTAGTAGTTTTCAATTCCCTTTGACCTTCTGATTACTGTGTATTCCGCTGATGGTATTCAACGATCGCGAGACGCTGCGCCAGGGCGATGTTGTCGTCCTTCAACTTCGAAATGATTACCGAAATGCGGAAAAACACCAGGAGAAATGCGGCGCCCGCAATCAGCAGCAACGCCACCGGCGCGTAGGTGATTCCGAAGGCATACGCGGCTCGTTCGATGAGGCCGGGATTCAGCGAAAGCACCAGAAGCGCTACGGACGCGAGCAGCCAGGATACCGAGTACTCCACACGGATATGAGCCCGCCGCACGGAACTGAGGACGAGAACAATCAAAACCACGCTCAGGGCTGTTGTCCAATGTAAAAGGCGATCCAAGAACAGACTCCATCCCCGCCGCGCGCACCCGCGCGGCTGTCATTCGTATTCTACCGAAGGAACGGCGGGTCCGACCAATTCCAATTGCGTCCCGGATTTTCATCAACGTTTACCGGACTTGTATTCCAGTCGTAGACCGCGGGTGACCAGCCGCCGCGGACGTGCAAAGCGAATCCGACCAGGGCCACGGTGACGAACGCAGCGCGGACGATTGGCGAAATGCTCGTCCAACTCTGAAACCAGGGGATCAGGAAAAGGATGAAGATGGGCGTGATATCGGTGAAGAGGCGCGGACCGTAGCAATGGCCGCCCCACCAACCGAGCGTCTGCGACGAAATGGTGAGCCACTGCAGCAACACGATCGTCGCGAGCCAGGGCGCGAGCGGCGTCTTCCATCTGCCGCGGGCCATGCTCCAGATGGCAAAGAGAAAAACAGGTGTGTAAACCAGAAGGCCGCGCGCCGGGCTGATGAGATCTCCGGCCAACGCTTCGCACAGACGAGCCCAATTGCGAGGCAGGAAGCCGGTGAGGGGCGTCCCGTAATAGGGCGAGAGGAACGCGTGGTAGACAGCGTAGTGGTAAACGAAAAATGCGGCTGCCACGGGCGCGGCGGCAAGGAAGTAGAACGGAAGGTACTTGCGATGGCGAACTGCCACGTAGGCGGTGAACACCAGCACGAACAGAGAGTCGGTCGGCCGGACCGTAAAGGACAGGGCGACCGGGATTCCGGCCCATGCCGCGAGTTCGGGACGATCGCCGGCGCGAATCAGCATGTAAATGATAATCGCGAGTAAGAGCATGGACGGCGTATGCTGCCAAAGCGCACGGCCGGCCACGCTGTAGGCGGAAGTCGCGAGGGCGAACAACAGCGCCAGGATTATGGCCTTTTTTACGGGCAGATACCTGCGCGCGATCCAGTAGATCACAACCGCCGTAAGGGCCAGCAGAAGGGAGGCGACCTCCATTTCGATCAGCGGATGGGCTGCATCGAAATCGCCTCGAAGAAAACCGGCTAATACAGGTTGATTCGTGTGGAAGTGGGCCAGGAATGGCCTCATTAAGCCCATGACTCCGACAGCGGTGAAAATCAGAGGCGCGGTCAAAATGACCCCGCCGATCGGATATTTGTTGTACCAATGCCCGGCGCACTGCGCGGGAGGTCCGGTGCGGACTTGGCCCGTCGAGTCGACGCATTCGAGGGCGTGGAAGTTGTTCCCAGATATCGCCTGAGGGTACTCGTCCAGATTGGTGTTGCCGTGCTGCCAGAGGCTCATCGCAGCGTATACGGTCCAACGCGAGTCGAATGAGGTTGCAACCGGGCTTAGCCCGGAAAACAGATAAACGGCCAGAAAAAGGAAAAGCGGCGCGAGCCGGTCCACCGCGGACGCGCCCTTACTTTCCACGGACGCCACGGCGCGCTCCGCCTTCGTATTTCAGCACATTGATGAGAACGCCTAGCAGCACGTGGACGATGTAGTAAATGGACTTAAGCGGCGTGATCGACGAGCGCCCCGTTGTACGGGGATGGAACCGGCACGGCACCTCCACAAAGGTGAATGCCTTGCGCTGTAAGACGACCAGGGTTTCGATTTCCGGGTACTCGAGCGGGAAGCTCTTGCTGAACACAGCGAGGGCGCGCCGGTTGACACCGACGAAACCTGAGGTAGGGTCGTGGACCGGCTTGCCGAGAATCGGGCGAAGCACTGCCCGAAAGAGATGGATCCCAAGCGAGCGAGAGATGCTGGTGTGGTCGCTCGATTCCTCGACGAAGCGCGAGCCGATGGCCATCTCGCAACCCGAGGAGCGAAGGGCTGCCAGGATGCGAGGGATGTCGCGCGGATCGTGCTGGCCATCGCCATCGACCCGGATGACATATTCGTAACCGAGTTCGAAAGCCAGCTTATATCCGGTTTGGACGCAGCCGCCGAGCCCAAGGTGATGGGGCAGGCAGAGGACGTGCGCGCCGGCGCCCCGGGCCTCCTGAATGGTCGTATCGATGGAGCAATCGTCCACGACGATCACCGGCACGCCGGGGACTTCGCGCCGGATGGATTCCACTACCCGCGCGATGGCTCCTTCCTCGTTGAAAGCAGGAACAAGGACCAGCATCCGTTGGCCGGTTGCGGGGGTGAGACCGGAATCGCTCATGATCCCGCGGGGGAGGCTGCGCCTGAGAACGAGGGATTGGGCACCGCAGATCAGGATAGCGCGGTTGGCTAGTCCAGTTCCTCGACTTGGGCCAGTTTGTAGATCTTGCACCCGCCTTCGACGTGGACCTGATAATGAATCCGCACGGCGATTTGAGACTCGCGCTTGCTGCTCCATACTTTGGAGATCTTCTGGATGGTCTGTACTGAATTTTGTTCAGGCATGTTTTTCTGCACTCATCATCTATGGCAAGAATGTTAGGTTGATCACTTTAGTTTGCTAAGTTGCTGAAACCAATGGCGATTCTCTTTGACGATTTGTGTGACCGGTGGAAGCGCTGCCGTGTTTTGAGTGGATGGCAGGGGGTGCTTCCACGACGGCAGCGACTCGGAGAAGACGGGCCACGAAAGGCGATGGCCTGTCCCACGTGCTTCTGGAGAGGCTGCTGGAGAGACTGTTGGACAGGCTTCTGGAGAGACTGCCGGCTGCGGCTTTGGGGGACGGGTGAGTCGTCAGGCTTCTTACTGCGCGGCCGCGTGGGAACGGTGAAGGTGATGGGCGGCAAGCCCTTGCCGGGGGGATCATCATCGTCGTCGGGAGGAAGGAATTTCGGCGGGACGTAGCAGGATTCGGCTTCCTTGGGGCGCGGATGGTAGGGCCTTTCGCGGATCTCCAGGCGGTCGAGGTGTTGCGCCATGGTGTCGTGGTTGAAGAAGAGGCCGCAGCCGTCTTCATCCACCGGAATGCTGTTGTCGAGCGGGAAGATGACGGGGCGCAATTTCTCGACGATGCGGACCTGTTCGCGCATCAGCGTGCGGTGCTCGGTGGTGTGCCAGCCCCTTTCCTTCGTGTATCGGGTGGTCTTTTCGCGGCGCTCGCAGAGATCTCCTTCGCGGAGATTGGCGAGGACGTTTTCACGGGCGCGGCCGTACATGAGATGGAGGTCGGTGTAGTTGATCTGGCGCTCCTGGCGGAAGTGCAGGCCCTGGTTGATGGCTTCTTCGCGTTTCTCTTCGATGAGGAGCTTGGATTGGTGACGATCCCAGGCGCGGACGCGTTTTTGCCAGTCGTGAGTGGAAAACCATTGTTTCCAGGAGTTTGGGGGCTCGGGGAGCTGGCGGGAAACCCCCGGTTGGAAGGCCTTTTCTGTAGCTGATTGGGTGGTTTTCAGGCTGAGGTAAGCCGCGCCGACGGAGCGGCAACGGATGGGGAGATCGCGGTAGAGATTGAAGGCCGAGAAGGCTTGGCCGGTTTCTTCGGGTAGACGGTGCCAGGGTTGAGTGCTCATTGCGGTTTCAGTGTAGGGGGCGGCAAACGGGCAGACGGTGGGTTCAGCGGTAACTTGATGGGAGTATTGGGGAGATTTACGGGGAAAAGGCGTGAATGGCCGCCGATCAACGCAGATAAACGCGGATCACACGCCGCCAACCTTTTTCTTCCGCCTCAAATCAATCGCTTACCCCGCCCTAAGCCCGTAGCCCCGTTTCACGCCTTCTAGTCTGGAATCGGGGAAAACCACCATGCATCTGCCTTCCGAGCCTTGGCTCCAACTCGACGACGAATCCGGCAAAGCCTACATCGCCTTCTGTGTCTACCGCGACATGGGACCGCAGCGCAGCATCCGCAAGGCTTATATTGCCCAGCTCCCTCCTTACCGCTACACCAAACACGGCCGCAAACGATACAGTCGCCTGCTTCCCGGCCGCTGGGTCATATGGAGCAGCAAGTTTGCGTGGCACAAGCGCGCCCTCGCCTTTGACCGTCACCTGGGCGTCAGCCGTATCCCGGTCCCCATCCTCAGAATGTTTCACCAATATCTTGCTGGGCACCCCATCGACCGCCGGCGCTCCAAGGTCCTATCCTTGGATTGATGCCAACCATCCGCCGCGCGCTCATTAGCGTTACCGAGAAAACCGGGATCGTCCATTTCGCCCGCAAGCTCGCTGAGCTTGATATCGAGATTCTTTCGACCGGCGGCACCGCCCGTCTCCTGCGCGAGACCGATGTCCCCGTTACCGACGTTTCTGAAGTCACCGGCGTCCCTGAAATGCTCGATGGGCGCGTCAAGACTATGCACCCGAAGATCACCGGCGGCATCCTCGCCATGCGCGCGAAGCCGGATCACATGCGCTCGCTCGCCGAGCACAATATCACTCCCATCGACATGGTGGTCGTGAACCTCTATCAGTTCGAACGGGTGGCCGCCAAACCCGGCGCTGCCCTTGAAGAGCTCATCGAGAACATCGATATTGGGGGGCCCACCATGATCCGCTCGGCCGCGAAGAACTATCAGGATGTCGCCGTCGTCGTTTCTCCGGAAGATTACGATGCCATCCTCGAAGAACTCGCGGCAAACTCCGCCTCGCTCTCGCGCGCAACCTGCTGGCGTCTGGCTACCAAGGCCTTTCGCACGACCGCTGCTTACGACCACGCCATCAGCGCCCGGCTTGACCGCGCCGGCCTGGAGGAAGAGTTCAAGCTCCCTCCCGTGCTCGACATTCGTGCTCCCAAACGATTCGATCTTCGCTACGGGGAAAACCCCCACCAATCCGCCGCTCTTTACGGCAGTTCATCCGTGGGTGTCGCCGGTGCCGAACAGATTCACGGCAAGGAACTCTCGTACAACAACCTTGTCGATCTCGACGCCGCCTGGCAGTTGGTTAACGAGTTCGATCTCCCCGCTACCGCCATCGTCAAACACACCAACCCCTGCGGATGCGCTGAGCAGGACACCCTTCCTGAAAGCTATGTCAAAGCGCTCGAGTGCGATCCTGTTTCGGCCTTCGGCAGTGTGATCGGCTTCAACCGGCAGGTGGACGCCGCGTCGGCGCAGGAGGTCGCGAAGCTCTTCGTGGAAGCGATCGCCGCGCCCGATTACGCGCTGGATGCGCTCGCCATTCTGACCGCGAAAAAGAACATCCGTCTGCTGAGAGTCCTGCCCGCGCCCGAAGCGCTCGTCATACGAAGCATCTCCGGCGGATGGCTCGCCCAAACCGAGGATCTCCATCGTCTGGCCCCCCGTTTCGCGGACGTCAAAACGCGCCGCGCGCCTACGCCGGAAGAATGGAAGGCGCTCGAGTTCGCCTGGGAAGTCGCGAAGCACGTCAAATCGAACGCCATCGTTTATGCGCGCCCCGGCCAGGTCGTCGGCGTCGGTGCCGGTCAGATGAGCCGCGTCGATTCCGTCAAAATCGGCGCTCTGAAAGCCGTGCTGCCGCTGGAAGGTACCGTCATCGGCTCCGACGCTTTCTTCCCCTTCCCCGATGGAATCGAGGAAGCAGCGCGGCACGGAGTCACCGCCGTCATCCAGCCGGGCGGCTCAGTCCGAGACCCGGAAGTGATCGCCGCCGCCGACCGCCTGGGTCTCGCGATGGTCTTCACCGGCGTCCGCCACTTCCGCCACTAAAACACAAACGCAACCGCCAGGTTCACATGATCCCCCTGCTCGTCGAAGGCCTGCTGGTTCCGGAAGTTCGTCAGGAACCGCCGCCACTCCCAGGCCAGCGTCAAATTCGGCGACCACTTATACATCACATTGCCCGTGTAGGTCTGGTCCTTATCCCGCAACCCGGTCGTCAACTGATGCGGATTCGGCAATTCGATGCCATAAATCAGATTTACCTGCCACTTCGGGGTAAAGTTCACCTGAGCCTGTGTCCACCCGCCGCGCGTCTCCACGCCATGCTCCCCGGGAGTTCCAACCGGCAAAACGGATTGACTCAAACTCCCGCCGTAGGCTCCAAGCGACCGCCCTTGGTAGGCCTCGCCCGTGAACGTCAGAAATTTGCCTACAGGCATAGTCCAATCGCCAGCGACACCCCACGAATCCACGCTTGTTTGCACGGCGCGGGTCCCGATCGTTCCCGCATTCTTCCCGTGCCCATAATGTCCGCTGAGCCCGAGTGTCCATGAGCCGGCCGTATAACTCACACGCGACTCGAACGCCGGAATTCGCCCGCGCTCGCCGACTCCCGCCGTTCGGGAGCTGGCGAATGTCGACGGATTGTCGCCCTGGTTCGGATCCGTTGCGGCGATCTGGTAGAGCACTTTCGAGGTCTCGCTGAACGAATGCCGGAACTCGGCCCGGATCTGCGGCAAACGCGCCCACAAATTGCCGGATGAGGTCAGGGCCGCGGTGGAGTAATTCGCGAACGAGGTCGGATTCAGCGGCGCGAAGACCGACCAGTCCTGCCCGGCAATCAGAGAGGTATTCGTCCAATCCAGCCGCGCGTAAGCCAGACGCAGCCGCGGCACAAAGTAATCCGCGCCATTCGATGTCGTCGCAGTTCCCGCCGAGAAGTCCAATTCCACCTGCCCGCCCACATGCGCGCCCGCTATCTCCGGCCCGGCGTAACTCATGCCGAAGCGAGATTGCCGCGCGGTCATACCAAAGTTCTTGTCTCCGCCCGTCGGGTCCGTGCCCTGCTTCAGCTGGAACGACGGAACATCCTGGTTGTTGTTCAGCGATGTGTTCGAGAATGCATTGAACAGAACCGTGCCGTAGAGCCTGATCGGAATCCGCGACTTTACGGGAACCGGCTCAGGCGCTGCGCGCTCCATCCTTTGCGCCGCCTCCGCAACAACCTGCGCTGCGGGCGTGATCCGCGCGGCCTCGTCCGCGCTCAGCAATCCTTTCTCGCGAAGGATCGCCGCCAGCATCTGCACACCCTCTTCGTTCCCGGCCGAACGGATGCGCGCGCGATCGCTCGCGCCGATCACGCCTTTCTGCTCGAGAATGTCCGCGAGCACCTGGGCCGACTGCTGGGCCCAACAGCCCGCAGCCACAGTAAAGACTAAGAAGACCAAATTCCTCATCGCTCTCGAATATAAGGCATTTGCTGATCTGAGATTGAGCATAATAATCTGCAATTATGGGCATCACAGTAACTCCCTCGCTGCGTATTCGGGATTGGGACGCGGCCACCAAATTTGCAGGCATTGTCGCGTTGGTGGCCGGTGGAATGTGGAGCGTGTGGATTTACCACCAAACGGCGAAACAGCAGGCGAGTGCGGCAGAAATAGAGGCGCAGAAGCCTTTCTCGGCGAAGCGCCTTGAACTCTATGAAAAGCTTGCGACGCTCACCTCCTCGGTGGCGCAAGTAGATCTGCCTCCACAGGTCCGCAGGGCGAAAAGACAGGAGCTGGATGAGATCGTGAACGGTCCTCTTGCGCTCGTGGCGCAGGACAAAGTGTTCGCCGCGCTTCGCGATTTCTATAGTTGCGCGGACAACCGGCAGTGCAAGAAGGGGAGCTTGGCTCTGTATTCCAGGAACGTTGCACGGGCGTGCCGGAGTTCTATAGAAGAATCGTGGAAAGTAAGTCTGCCTCCAGTTCCGGCCTCCGATGCTCTTCCATGAACTTCGACAGCCTGCCTAAAGCTGTGCCGCGACCAGCACCGCCGGCGGCGGACCGCTGATCGCCGGCTTCGTTTTCTCGAGCGTCTTCGCCTTGATCTCCTTCGCGCGGGCGTCCACGCGAGCCGCTTCCGCCGTGCGTTTCAGTGCACGCAGCATCGCCGAATAGTTCTCCATGGTGTTCGTGATTTCGGGATGATCGCTCCCCATTCCGGTCTCTCCCAGCAGCAGCGCGCGTTTATAGAACAGATCCGCCTTGTTCACCGCGTTGGTGGTTTCGTAGAGCAGGGCCAAGGTATCCAGGCTCGTGATGGTCTGCTGCTCGCGAATTCCGAGGGATCGCAGGAAGAGCGGTTCCGCTTTTGCCAGCATCCCCTGCGTGGCGTAGAGCGATGCAAGGTTATCCAATGCGAGCGCAACAAACGCGCTGTCCTTGCCCTGCGTTCCTTGCCAGATCGCGAGCGAGCGCTTGTATAGCGGCTCGGCTTCCTCGTACTTCTTCTCGCGGTAGTATGTCAGCGCAAGGTTGTCGAGCGCCGGCGCGATATCGGAGTGCGTTGGACCAAGGTTCCTTTCCCGCAGCGCCAGCCCGCGCTGGAAGTACGGCTCGGCCTCCGCGAACTTGTTCTGTTCGCGATACATGAGCCCAAGCCGGTCCAGGAGGCCGACGAGGGTAAAGTTTTCCGAGCCCAGGCTCTTCTCTGAAATGGCCAGGGCATTCAGGAACGATTGCTCGGCCTCAGCGTACTTCACGCCGCTCTGGTAGAGCGCGCCCAACGCGATGAGAGTGGCGGCGACTTCGAGGTGCGCGGGCCCGAGCTTCTCGGTACGAATCGCGAGCGCGCGCTGGAGCGAATCCACAGCGTCCTTGAACCGCTTCATGGACTGGTAGACGCCCGCCAACTGATCGTAATCCGACGCCGCGGCGATGTCCCCGGCTTTCTCGTGCATCGCCAGATTGCGCCGCACCAGCGGCTCCGCCGCTTCGGGTTTCCCGGCGGCGCGCAGGATGGAAGCCAGCCTGGCGAGGTAAGGCGCAACCTCGGGGTTCTCCGCGCCCAACACTTTCTCGCGAATGGCCAACGCCTGCCGGTCCAGCGCTTCCGCCGGCCCGTAGTAGCCTTGAAGCAGATTCAGCTCGCTCAAAGCTTCCAAGACGTCAGCCTTTCGCGGGTCGGTCGGTTGGAATTCGATGCTCAGTTTCAGCGCCGCTTCGAACTGTTTCTGCGCCGCCGGATAGCGGCTCTGGTGCATTGCCAACTGCCCCGCGCCCATCAGCGTGTCGAAGGCGTCCTGCGCCCACGCCGCGCCCGCTGCAACTGCAAGACACACAAGTAGTTTCCGGAACATGGAGGGTTGACGCGATACAATCAAGGTTTGTTCCATAAGTTAATCGAGGCGCTGGTTGCCTTCGGACCCGTCGGGCTTTTTTTTCTGGCATTCATCGATTCGCTTGGAATACCCGTAGCCGCGGGCATGGACGCGCTGCTGATTCTGATCGCAGTGAAGGCGCCGGGCCAGGCGTTCCCAGCCGCTTTGCTCGCCGTGCTTGGCTCGCTCGCAGGCAATGCCGCTTTGTTTGCCATCGCGCGCCGGGGCGGCCGCAAATACCTCGGACGGTCCGGCAACCCCGAGCGTGTCGAGCGCTTCCGCGCATGGTTTGAGCGGTACGGTCTTGTAACAGTGTTCGTGCCCGCCTTGCTGCCCATTCCGATGCCGCTGAAGCTCTTCGTGGTCTCCGCAGGGGCGCTGCAAACCGGAATTCGTCCGTTCCTGGTTGTCGTCATGGTGGCGCGCGTGCTGCGGTTCTTTAGCGAAGCCTGGCTCGGAATAACGCTCGGCCAGAAATCCGGTGCTTATCTCAAAGCGCACACCTGGCATTTCGTCGGCGCCGCCATCCTTCTGTTCGTGGCTCTCTATTTACTGATCCGCCTCAACGACCACTGGCGCGCGCGCCTCCGGACGGCGCCGGACTCCCGGTAAACTGAGAACCAATGCCAAAGCGGATCGCGATCGTGGAGGACGAGGCGGAGCTCGCCGCCCTCGTTGAGTACAACCTGGTCCGGAACGGTTTTCACGCTCGCATTCTGCCGGGCGCGAGCGGCACTTTGCAGGAACTGGAAGCGTGGAAACCCGACCTGATTGTGCTGGATGTCATGCTTCCCGATAACGACGGCTTCGAGCTCTGCCGCCAGATCCGGCGCACCGGTTCGATGTCGCGCACTCCAATTCTTTTCCTGACCGCCCGCTCGGATGAAGTCGATCGCGTACTCGGCCTCGAGATCGGCGGCGACGACTACATCACCAAGCCGTTCAGCCCGCGCGAGCTGGTGGCGCGCGTGAAGGCGCATCTGCGCCGCGAGCAATCCGACCATTCGCCGCTGGACGTCTCGGTCGGTCCATTCCGGATCGACCGCTCCGCGCACCGCGTTTTTATGGACGATCGCGAACTGGATCTCACGTCGACCGAGTTCCGCCTTCTCGAATTCTTCATGGCGCACCCCGGACATGCCTACGGGCGGGATCAGTTGCTCAATGAAGTATGGGGGGAGCAGCGCTTCGTCACGCCGCGGACGGTGGATGTCCACGTACGCCGGCTCCGGGAGCAGATTGAGGCGCAGCCGGACGAACCGCGTTTTCTAATTACAGTCCGTGGTTTCGGCTATCGCTTCGAAACTTAACTTCACCTATCGTTTACGTCTCCGTAACCATATTGTAATAGCGTGC
>JAOAPQ010000696.1 GCA_025462965.1 Bryobacterales bacterium | reverse complement strand
TGGCTGGTCGATTTCAAACCGGCGCAATGGCGTCATAGTTTACGGAGTCGAGGAAGAACTTCGGTCCCGAGTAACTCTAGCGACTTCTCCCATTCGTCAAAACGGAAGCGGAAATCGAAGACGATATGATCGATGCCGACCTCAAGGAACTTCTGCACCTCGTGGACGATATCGTCCGGGCTGCCCGCGATGAAGGAACCCTCCAGGTCTTCCCATTTCGTGAAAGAACCCGACTCCGGTTTCACCCAGAACTTCTGCTTGTTGGCATTGTCCAGAAGGCCCGCCACGTTCACTTTACGCAGCGCCGTCTCGCGATCCACGTCAATACTGGTGATCGGAATGCAACCTTCCAGGATGCGCTTGCGGCCAATCGCTTGGGCGTCCGCGCGCATCTTCTCCACGCGCTTCTTGTAGGTGTCGAGAGTAATGCGCCCGGGAAGCCATCCATCGCAATAAGCGACAGCGCGCCGGCAGGAAGCGGGAGTGCCGCCCGCATACCAAATGTCCGGCAGCTTTGCCGGCCGCGGCTTGAACCCTACATCGCCAATCTTGTAATACTGCCCTTCATGGGAGAAGTGCGGGTTGCACCACGCCTGGCGCATGATGGCAACCTGCTCTTCCACCAGTTCATCGCGCTTCCATTCGCCGATCCCCAAGGCGTCGAATTCCACCTGGAAGTTGCCTAAACCCATGGAGAGGAGCAGGCGGTCGCCCGCCATGTATTCCAGAGAGTTGATCATCAGCGCACACAGCAGCGGGTGGCGGTGCGGAATCAACGATCCAAAGCCAAGCTGGATCTTCGAAGTGACCGCGCCCATTGCGGTCAGGGCGATGAACGGGTCGATAAAGGTGTTATCGGTCCCCTCCATTCCATGCGGATGGAAAACCAGGTGATCCCGGACAAATAGAGAGTCGAAGCCGAGCGCTTCAGCCCGCTTCGCGCCCTCGATCAGCTTCTCTTTGCTCGTTTCAGGACCAAAGTGTGGAACCAGTAGACCGTATTCAGTAGCCATTCGTATTGAATTCTCTTTTCCTGTGGATCAGGCCGTGACCATCGCCGCCGCGGTCTGCATGCGGCGTACGTGCTCGTCGGTAAGCGGGGAAGCCTTTTCGCCATAACCCGGTTCGCCAACCACTTTGCCGTCTTCGAACACAAACTTGCCGCGTACGATGGTGTGGACCGGAAGACCCTTCACTTTCCTGCCCGCGTAAGGAGTCCAGCCGCACTTACTGACAATGCGCTCGTTATGAAGCGTGAGTTCCGCGTTCATGTCAATCACCGCGAAATCGGCGTCGGCGCCGATGCGGATCGCACCCTTCTTCGGATAGAGCTTAAATACCTTCGCCGGATTTTCCGAAAGCAGCTCGACCGCTTTCTTGATGGTGAGCTTACCGTCGTTCACGTCGGTCATCAGCATCGAAACATATTCCTGCGCTGAAGGAGTACCGGTATGCGCCTTCCAGCCGTTTTCCCAGCCGGGCTCTTTTTCGGCTCGCGTATGCGGCGCGTGATCCGTCGCGATCATGTCCGACGTTCCGTCGAGCAGCGCCTGCCACACGGCCTCGTAGTGATGCCGCTCCACATAGTAAGAGAGCGCATAGGAACCGAGACGTTCCACATTGGCCCAATCATTGCCCAGCCATAAGGTCCACGGATTCACTTCGGAAGTGACCGGCCGGCCCTGCGCGCGCGCCGCCTTGATCATCTCCACGCAGCCCTTGGTCTGCAAATGAAGAATATGCAGATGGACGTCGGTGGCCTGCTGCAGCCGCAACAGAACACCTACGGCGGTATCCCAGATTACGCCGTCAAGCGAGCTGTACGCTTTCGCGTATGCCCGGTAATCGCGCTCTCCCCGCGCCCAGTATTCCTGTTCGATGACGTCCATCAGGGCTTGATCGTGGGGATGAACCATGATCGGCAGACCGGTCTTCTTCACTTCCTGAAACATCTTGAGAAGCTTGCCGTGATCGTGAACGCCGATGCCCGGCATGTGCGGGTAATCGCGGCCGGTATCCACCACCATAAAAATCTTGAACGACATAATGCCCATGGCGGCCATCTCGGGAAGCTCTTCGAGCTTCGCGGATGCCGCGTTGATGTTGTAGTCGATTACCGCCTTCTCCGCGTACATGGCATACATGTCTTTCAGAATTTTCGCTGTCGTGACAGGCGGATAGACATTGGGCATCGCCGCGCTGAAGGTCACGCCGCCCGCTGCACTGGCCGACGTGCCGGAGATAATATCCTCTTTGTGCGTGTACCCCGGCTCGCGATGGTGCGAGTGAGTGTCGATCACTCCCGGCAGCACATACATGCCTGTTACATCCACCGTCCGGTGGGCGTGTGGACCTTCGCCCGGCGCGGTTAGCCCCGTGATGATCCCACCTGAAACGGCAACATCAGCTTGCACGGGTCCACCTTCGGTAACCACCGTGCCGCCCTTAAGAACCAGATCAACTGACATTAATTAGCCTCCAATCGTATTTGCGGTACTTGCTTTTGAATCTGTTCCGGCTTCTAAATCCTGTAAAGCCCGCCACACGCGTTCCGGGGTCAGCGGCAGGCGTCTCACCCGTGCGCCGGTGGCTCGGTACAGCGCGTTTGCGAGACACGCGGGAAGCGGATTCAGCGAACCTTCTCCGCCTCCCTTCGCGCCATAAGGACCCGCACCATCCTGGTTCTGGGCAAGTGAAAGGTCAATGTCGCCCGGAAGATCCGAAAATCGGGGAACCCGGTACTCCAGGAGCGTTCCATTCGTCAATTGCTGCCCGTCGTAAATCAATTCTTCGAACAGGCCCACGCCAACCCCCATAGTGGCTGCGCCAAGATCCTGGCCCTCCGCGGCCGCGGGATTGATTGCCAGGCCTACATCGCCCACCGTTACCAGGCGTTCCAGCGTGATCTTGCCCGTCTCGGTGTCTACTGAGATCTCGACACCCACGGCGCCGATCTCCCAGAACGGAGGCATCATCGCCAGATCGCCCTTTTGCCTGAGATAGGCGCGGCCGATGATGCTCGTGTCTTTGTGGCGGAAGTACTTCTCGATAATTTCGCCCCAGCTCCACCGTGAATCGCCGTGTCGCAGGCCCCCGGTTTCTTCGGTGAGCACCGCCTCATCCAGACCGAAGGAGTCCGCCGCCATGGTTTTCAGTTGCGCGATTGCTTCACGGCAGGCCTCCAGGACGGCGCGCCCCATCAGCGTTGTGGTCCGGCTGGCGCCCGTCGAGCGTTCGAACGGCGCGATCGCGGTGTCCGAACCTACCAGGCGCACTTTGCGAAAGGGAACACCCATCTCCTCCGCCGCAATCTGCGCCAGAATTGTGTGGCTGCCTTGTCCCATCTCCGTCGCGCCGCTCATCACGGAAACCGAGTCATCGGAATACACGTGGATCATCGCGGAGGTTACCGGATGCGATCCCGCATCGCTCGCCGAGCATCCGATCGAGCGGCCTCGCCCGGCTGGCAGCGGACCGCGCGAATCCAGCGTGTTCGCAATCCTGCGTAAGTCGCCGGTGACATCGGCATCCAGCGGCCGCAGCCCCGGGTAGATTGTCTCTCCGCGCTGAGCCAGATTCTTCAGCCGGAAGGCCATCGGCTCGCAACCCAGCAGCTCCGCCAGTTCCTCGTTCTGCGATTCCGCGGGGAACGTCACTTGCGTGGAGCCGAACCCGCGGTACGAACTAGCCGGCACCGTGTTCGTATAGACGGCGTAGCAATCGATATCGACGTTCGGAATCAGATACGGCCCAATGATCCGGTTGGCGGCTTTGGCGCAAACCAGCGGGCTGTTCTCGGCGTAAGCGCCGGTGTTGAGGTGAATGGTCGCTTGCCGCGCCACGAAGCGGCCTTCGGCATCGCACGCGGTGCGAATCCGAACCCGCGCATCGTCGCCGCGCGTGGTCAGGAACGCTTCGTCGATGCTCAAGTGCAACTTGACCGGCCGGCCCACGCGCCAGGAACACACCGCGGGAATCGGCTCGATTTTCGTGTAGGACTTGCTGCCGTAACCTCCGCCCACAAATGGCACGATCATCCGTACCGCATTCAGCGGAAGGTCGAAAATCTCCGCCAGATCGTGACGCACCATGAACGGATGCTGGGCGGAAGAGTAGACCGTCAGGCCCTTCTTCGAATAGTCCGCAATCGCTACGTAAGGCTCCATGGCGTAGGCGTAGGCCATGGGGAAGTGGAACTCGTTCTCCAGAATATGCACGGCGCCGGCGAAACCCGCGGCCGCGTCGCCCCATTTCACTTTTACGTACTGGCAGACGTTGCCCCCCGCCTGCCGCCCGTCTTTGAATCCGCGAAAAGCGCCTTCGGAATAACTCTGCTCATGGATCAGCGGAGCGCCCGGGGCCAGCGCCGAATCCACGTCCACCACGGAAGGCAGCTCATCGTATTCCACTTCAATCAGCTCGAGCGCTTCCTC
>JAOAPQ010000683.1 GCA_025462965.1 Bryobacterales bacterium | reverse complement strand
TCATCTTGTAACTTTGAGCATAGAGTCCGGTCCCGAACACGCATACGGAGCCGAGCGTCAGAAACATTTTGATTGTGAGCGATTTCATTGCCTTAGTCTCCTTTTTGATTTCTCCGATGTGTTTCACCGGGGACGCGGTGATAAATGCATTTGGGGACCCGAACTGCGGAGGAACATTAACTTACAGATAAGAAAGAATTTTGGTGCGGCGGTCGGACGAGTCCGCGCGCTCTTTTGAATCAAAAAGCGGAATCGGTATCCGAAAGGTGAATAAGTCGAGCGGGATAGAGGGTTACAGCACGTCCGCGAAGCCGCGCTTCATATATCGGAAGAACAGTCCGCCGATAAAGAAGGCAGCGACCGAGAAAACCGCCGCGACCGCGAGATTGGGCAGCGACGGAACGCTATTCTCCAGCAGCATCTGACGGTAAGCCCTGACAAACCAGGCTAGCGGGTTGGCCGTGATGAGAAACCGCAACCTAGCCGGGTACTTGTCTTCTTCGATGAAGATCGGGGTGATCCAGAACCACAGTGTCAGGGCGACCGCAAGAACCTGCGCCGTATCCCGCAGGTAGACCTGCAGGCTCGACGCGATCCAGCCGATCCCGACGGCGAAAAGGCCGAGCAAAAAAAGAAACAACGGCAGCAACGCGAGGCTCGGACTGATGTGCCGGAGGAGAATCCCTGCGGCTACCACGACGAGGCCCGTCGCCATCACGTGGCTGACGAGAGAGGAGAGGAAGATGGAGATCGGGATAATTTCGGCCGGAAACACTGTCTTCGTGATCAGGTTCGCCTGCTCGATCAAAGACGCCGCGGAACGCTGCACCGTCTCGCTGAACAGCAACCACGGCAGCAGGCCGGCGAAAATCTTGAGCGGATTCGACTGGTGCAAACACACACTGAAGACGAATGCGTAGCTGAGAAGCAATACCAGGGGATGGATGAGGCCCCACAGCCAGCCTGCGGCCGACCCGACGTAGCGCTGCTGAAAATCGCGCCGCACCAGTTGCGCGAGCAGGCTGCGCCGCTCGATCAGATTTCGTAGAAAAAGCGTTCCGGGAAGGTGGCCTGGCAAGCCGGGATGGTAGCAACGATGCGCCTTGACATGCAACCTTAAGGGTTGTTAACCTTGCTGTTTCACGATATAGATCGGTACCCCGCCGGCGGTTTTTTCGTGCCGGCCGACCGATTCATCTGATGAAGCAAGATTATTTTATTCTCGTGCTCGCCCACTCGATTCATGGGCGCCTACAACGCGTTCACATCCCGCAAAAATACGTCTATGGCGTTCTGATGCTGGCGGTCGTCGGCGCTGTTTCCATATTCGGGTTCGTTTCCAGTTACGCCAGAATGGCTTGGAAAGTAGCAAATTACAACACGCTGCGAAACGAAACCGATAGCCTGCGCGCCCGTTACGAACGCCTGCAAAAGACCGTGAACCAGACCAACGCTCAGCTGGCTTCGCTCCAGATGCTGGCGCAGGAAGTCTCGGTGGCCTATGGCATCAAGCAGAGCATTGTGGGTGCTGCCGACCTGAGCTCGGAAGCGCGCCTCGCGCCGACAATGAAGGAAACTCTTGCGGAGTATAACTTTCTGCGCGGCAGCCGGCTTTCCCAAATCGAGGGCAGCTACACGCGGCGTTTTCATGTGAATGTAATTCCGAGCATCTGGCCGGTCAACGGCCGCCTGATGGGCGGATTCGGGGAGCGGACAGATCCGTTTTCCGGTGAAGGCGCTTATCACACCGGGGTGGACATTTCGGCTCCTTCCGGAACTCCTGTCCAGGCGACCGCAGATGGACGCGTTGAGTTTTGCGGTTTTTACCACGGCTACGGCAGAGTGGTGATCGTGGATCACGGGAATAACTACAGCACCTACTACGCGCACCTTTCGCGGGCGAATGTGATGGAAGGCCAGGAAATCCGCCGCGGCGACGTTCTGGGCGCGGTTGGCAGCACCGGCCGTTCCACGGGTCCGCATCTGCACTATGAGGTTCGCGTGAGCGATGCTCCCGTGAATCCCTACCGGTTTCTGAATAAGCCGGTGGTGACGCAAATAGCGCGCAATAACGATTTCCTTTTTTAAACCTTTCGGTAACGAAGCATCACCGCCTTGCATCAATAGCAGGCAAGAATGATGCGAGCGCTCCTCGTTTTCGTGTGTTCGCTGCTGCTGGCGCAACAGGACGCGACCTTTTCCACTGGCGTAAAGGTGGTGAATGTCCTGGCGACTGTGCGAAACAGGCAGAGTCAGATCGTCCAGAACCTGACGAAAGAGGATTTTACGATACAAGAGGATGGCCGTCCACAGGTCATCCGCTATTTTTCGCGCGAGACGAATCTGCCACTCACGCTGGGATTGCTCGTCGACATCAGCGGGAGCCAGCGACGTGTCATTCCCGCGGAAAGCCGCGCGAGCTACCGGTTCCTAGAGCAGGTTCTGCGCGAGGATAAAGACCTGGGGTTCGTAATCCATTTCGACCGGGACGTGGAGTTGCTCCAGGACTTAACGCCGTCCCGCAGGAAACTGGAAGCGGCGCTCGATTCGCTCGCCACGCCGGTGCAGAGCCAGGGGCCGGGCGGCGGGCGGGGCGGTCCAGGCAGGGGTGGTCCGGGTGGGCGCGGGGGAAGTACGTCGCTGTACGATGCCGCGATGCTCGCATCGGACGAGGTGATGAAGAAGCAGACTGGCCGGAAAGCGGTAATCGTGCTTTCCGATGGCGTGGACACCAGTAGTAGGGTGAGTCTGACCCAGGCTATTGAATCCGCGCAGCGGGCGGATACGATGATTTACTCCATCCTGTTCTCGGATGAGCAGGCATATGGATTGCGCCCCGTGATACGGATGGGCGGACCGGGTATGGGCGGGCGGCGCGGCGGCGGAGGCGGCAGGCCGCCTATGGGGATTCACCGTCCGGATGGGAAGAAGGTTCTGGAGCGGATGGCGCGCGAAACGGGTGGGGGCTTCTTCGAGGTTTCCGGCAAACAGCCGATCGAGAAGGTTTTCAGCCTGATCGAGGAGGAGTTGCGGAGCCAGTACAGTCTCGGCTACTCCTCCGATAAGCCCGAGGGGACGCCGGGGTTCCGCGGAATTCACGTGGTCATGAACCAGAGAGACCTGGTGGTGCAGACGCGCAGCGGGTATTACGCGGAGCAGTAGACGGCCGGCAGGCAAATCAGCGGGGATATCCCTGCCGCACCGTGAGGGTTTGCGGGTGGATCGTCTCCGACTCGAAGACTTCCACCCACTGCCCATTCAGTTCCCACCGCGCCATCGGCCGCATGTGAAGGATGCGCGCGATCTGGTCGCTCGTGGCTTGCGGCTCGTATCTGTAAAACGTGGTTAGGAATCCACCGATCGCGCTGCTCTTCAGTACGTGCAAGGGATCCCAGGTGGTTGAGTAGACGGCCAGGACATCCGGCTTGTCTTTTGCGAGCGCGGTGATGCTCCTGACGCTGAAATCGTCCATGTCGCGCACGTGCATCGGGCGTGTGACATATCCGAAATCCGGCCGCCGCAGCGCGCCGGCGAGCGGGAACATGGTCGCGACGGCGAGCCCGGGATAGCTGTTCTCCAGAAAGTCGGCGGCTTTCCGGTCGAGCGAGACAAAGCTTGCGAAAGCCAGATTGTTCTCCCATGGAAAGGGATATAGCGGATTCAGAAAGTTCGCGGCGACGAGCAGGGGAACCAGCGTCAATGTTCCGATCATCTGCCATTTTCGCGGACACGCGGCAAGCGCCACCGCGAACGCGATATAGAGCAGAGGCAGCAGCGGCGTGAGATACCGTTCCAAAACGGCGCCGCCGAACGCGCTCACCGCAAGGACATGGCCGGCGGCGAAGGCGCCCGCGACCCGCCAAGCGCGCGTGCGGAACAGGCCCGTGTACTTCCACACGTAGATCATGGCAGCCGTGCCGATCCAGTGCCCGGTTCCAATGAAGAGATAGTAGAGACGCCGCACCAGCGCAAGAAGGAACCGCACGAGATGAAGATTGTAAACCGCGTTGTACTGTTCGAAGGCGGCGTTACCCGCCCAGTGACCGGTGGCCTGACGCAGAACCACCAGCCACACAGCGAGCGGGATCAACGGCGCAGTGAAGAACAGCGCCTCGCGCCAGCGCTTCTCGAGCAACAGCCACAGGCCGAACGTAGCGGGCAGCACGATGCCGGTCTCTTTCATCATGACCAGCAGCACGCAAGAGAGCGCCGCGCTGCGCATGCGGCCCTGCAGGAACAACAACAGCCCGA
>JAOAPQ010000474.1 GCA_025462965.1 Bryobacterales bacterium | reverse complement strand
AACGCCGCCGGCGGCCCAGGCTGCGGTGGAAGACGCCCGCGTTTATCTCTCAAAGTTCTCGGGTGTGGAGCGCGTTTACCAATACCTGCTTGCCGAAGCCGCAAAGAAAGGCCCTTCCGTCAACTTCAACCAGAAATTCCCGGGTTCCTCTGAAACCGTGATGAGCGCTCGTCCGGTTGCGTTCGCGTTCACCAAAGAGGGCGCGGACTTCATGCAGAAGGAAATCCGGAAGGCTAATTACGGCGGTGAGCAGTGGGTGCTCGGCAACTACACCGGACAGAGCGCCGGTAAGCCCGAGATGGAGCGCGGCATCATGGACCTCTACACGCGCGACTATATTAACCAGTGGCGCGCGGTGCTCAAGACCAGTCACGTCAATCCGTACGGGAGTTTGAAAGACGCCGGCGAGAAACTGAATAAACTAAGCGGCAACCAATCGGGGCTGCTCGGCCTCTTCTGGTGGACTACGCAGAATACCGCGATCGACCTGCCGAATGTCGCGCAGGCGTTTCGGGCGGTGCACTTCGTCGAACCGCCCTCAGGCGAGCAGCGGTACGTGGTGCCCGCGAACCAGCCCTACACCAATGCGCTCCTGAAGCTGCAAGGCACCATAGAACAGGCCGCCGCGATGCCGAACGGTCCCGACACCAACGCCGAGAAAGCGACGCGGGACGACGCGCAGCTCGCTCGTCAAAGCACCAAACAAATCTCCGCCAACTTCCCGGTGGACGAAGCGAATTTGCAAACAACGGTGGAAGCCCTTATGCTCCAGCCGATCACCAACGCCGAAGGCCTCTCGCGCGGGATGGGCGCGGCGGAGATCAACGGCAAGGGCGCGGCATTCTGCGCCGCGTTCGGTCCATTGACGCGCAAGTTCCCCTTCACGCCAAACGCTCAGCCGGAAGTGACGCTGGAGGAACTGGGCGGAATCTTCCGGCCGAAAGAAGGGAAGCTCTGGGTGTTCTACGATTCCGCGCTGAAGCCTGTCTTGCAATGCAGCGCCGCCGATTGCACGCCGGCGCCCAACGCGCCCGTGGCGGTGAATCCTGCTTTCGTCCGGTTCTTCAGCCAAGCAGCGCGATTTTCCCGCGCTCTCTATGGCGAGAGCGGAACGGAGCCGAACTTCAAGTACACGCTGCGACCGCAAAACTCGGACCAAGTGGAACAGTTCGATATCACCGTGAACGGTGAAGCGGCGCAGCTGCGAGGCGGCGCGAGCAAGGCATTTCAGTGGCCTGGCAATGGCATGCGTAATTTCAAATTGAGTTTAAAGCTCGCGGGCGGCACCGCTCTGGGCGTTCCGAGCCGCGAAGGCTTATGGAGCGTGTTCCGCTTCTTCGCCGATGCGGATCGCACCGCGAACTCGGGCGCGGGTTACGAGTTCTTCTGGAATTTCCGGCAGGGCCAGGGCGGCTCGGCGCCCGAGGTTAACGGACGCCCGCTCGCGTACGAGTTCAACCTGGATACAGGAGGCGCTCCCGCCGTCTTCAGCAAGGACTTTCTCTCTGCGCTGAAGTGCGTCGGCACCGTCGCGCATTAAATGGAACTGCCTGCACGCATCTCGAAATATGAGCTGCAGGAATTTTTGGGCGGCGGCATGTCGCACGTGTTTCGCGCTCGCGATACGCTGCTGGGCCGGACCGTCGCCGTAAAGATTCTTACTCCGGCCGGGGTCGCCGATCCCGATGTGCGCGCGCGCTTTTTGCAGGAAGCGCGCATGGCCAGCAGCATCTCGCACGAGAACATCATGTGCGTATACGATTTCGGCGAGGAGCAGGGCCGTCCTTATATGGTGATGGAGTTCCTGCAGGGCCAGGACCTCGGCAGCGCGATTAAGAACAACACTATTGGCGGCGTTCCGGCCAAGCTCGCCATCGCGGAGCAGATCGCGCAGGCGCTCGCGCACATCCATGCCCAGGGCATCGTACATCGCGATATCAAGCCGGAGAACGTTCATCTGGATCCACACGGACGCGCGAAGCTGATGGATTTCGGGATCGCGAAAGCCGCGGACCTGTCGCTCACGCAGCCCGGCTATGTGCTCGGTACGCCTTACTACATGTCTCCGGAGCAGGTGCTCGGCAAGCCCGTTAACGCGCTGATGGACGTTTATGCGTACGGCGTGATGTTGTTTGAGATGCTGGCAGGCGCGCGTCCGTTCGGCGGCGCGACTATCGAGCAGATCTTTTATAAGATCCTCAATGAGCCGCTCGATTTTTCGGCTCTCACGCGGGCCGGCATTCCCGCGCGCGTAATCGAGATTGTCCGCCGCTGCACGGAGAAGGAGCCGGAGAAGAGGTTCCGCAATTTCGACGAAGTTGCCGCTGCTTTACGTAACGAAAGAGCGCCAGCGACGCCTGTCAAAAACCTCGCTCAGAGGAAGGTTTCTCCGCTTGTTATCGTTGTTGCCGCGGCGGCGATTGCCGCGGCTCTGGCCGTCGTCTTTTGGCCGAAGCCCAAATCGCATCCGGCTGTTCAGGTTGTACCGCCCCCCGCTGGAATGGTGCTGATTCCCGCCGGCCAGTTCCTCTTCGGCCCGGACAAGGAACCAGTCACGCTGCCCGCATATTACATCGATGAAACCCTTGTCGATCACGGACACTACGCCGAGTTCGCCGCGGCGACAAGCCACCAGCTACCGCCGAACTTCGCGCGTGAACGCCCGGATCTGCCGGTAGTCGCGGTCACCATGGCGGATGCGCGCGCCTACGCGCAGTGGGCCGGCAAGCGCCTGCCAACCGCACGAGAATGGGAGAAAGCGGCGCGCGGCGCGAACGGTTTCAAGTATCCGTGGGGAGACGAGGAAGACGCTTCGCGCGCGAACGTCAGTGACAACAGAGCCTCGAAGGTCCATCACCTGCTGTCTGCGGGCGAGGTATCGAACGTGAGCCCGTACGGGGTCAAGAACATGGCCGGTAACGCCTGGGAGTTGGTGGAAGACAAGC
>JAOAPQ010000670.1 GCA_025462965.1 Bryobacterales bacterium | reverse complement strand
GCAACTCCACATGATCCACCTTGCCCGCGCCATTGATGACGCACATCAGCTGCACGCGCCCTTCGATGCGCTCCTCTGCCGCCGTCGCGATGTACTTCGGGTCCACCTTGCGGCGCGGAACCGGCGGACTGATCGGCGCCTGCTGGATGCCCGACATCGTGTGGCTCGCGTACCACATCAGCCAGCTTCCTGAATAACTGGTGATATTCGGCATCTGAATCGCCATGCTGTACACTTCGCGGCCATCGAACCGCGAATTGGGCGCGCTCGCAACCCGTCGCGCGGCCGGATGACCGTTCGATGGTTCCTCCCGTCCCGGAGACGAGTACTTTGACATGCCGCGCAATGCTTCCGCGGAGGTAGGTGCCGCGTTCATCCGCGCCATCAGGGTCGGTTTGGCCTCGCTGCCTCCGCCTTTCACAAACAAATCCGGCACGGTCAGGGCGGCGCCCTTGTCCCCTCCCGTTCCGCCGTCCGGGTTCAGCTTCGGCCCGGCAGCGAACTCCGTGGCGCGGGAACCGTGCGGGATTGCGTTTTTATCGGAAGGATTCAGCCCCACCACCGCGACATTTAATTTGCTCTGGGGGAGCTCCGCCAGAGCGCTCTGGAGCGGCGCATCCGGCGAAGAAGCGCTCGGCGCGGATGCCAGCGTGGGCGGCGCCTCCACTTGCGGCGTTTGCGCCACTGCACGGCTGCGCGCCTCAGGAACCGTGAAGCGCGGGCGATTGGCAGTCTTCAGCGCCGGCACGCCCAGGTTATCCATCACGTTCGGCTTCGTATTCAACGCCAGCTGCGCCGGAGCGTCGGGCAGCTGCGGCTTTGGAACGTCGCGAGCCACTTTCGGCGCGTCCGAAGGCGGTACGAACTTCTTCGGCTGGGGCCGCGGCATCTCCGGCGCCTTGACGGCCAGAATGTTCGGCGCGGGCACGTCCTGCTTGATGATGTCGGGCACGGGCTGCCAGACCGTCTGAATCCCCTTCGGCGCCTTCTTCGGCGATGAAACGATCTGCTGCTTCGGAATCCTCACCGTCGCTTTCGGCGGGCGCCTATCCGCCGATTTCACCGGCTTTACATCCGGCAGCTTGTCCTTGAACTTGTAGTAAATGATCTGGGCTTCTTTGCCCTTCAGCAGCTGATCGTAAGCCGAAGGCGTTCTCCCCGGGGTGTGAGAACTGAACATCAGCAGAGCCGCGACCGCCACGTGCACGCCCAGCGAAATCAGCCACGGCGCGGGCCGATACAGCTTCTCCTGATTTATCTGAATGCCCGGCTCAAACCTGACGATCACCCTTACGTACCTGCCAGTTTGTGCCCGTGGCCATTCATCGGCGCCAAGTGCTTCATCCTCGTCGTCTGCCTGACCTTCGGTACATATTGCGCAAGAAAACTGCTCAATTGTTTGAGTCTGTCCGGTTCCGATCGGTTACGCAACATCACGCTCTGGAAGTCCAGGTCCAGTACGCACTGTGCAAGCTGAAAGCTCAATTGCGGATCGTCCAGCTTCGGTTCGGCGTACGCGCGGATTTCGTTCGTTTCCAAAAGGTCCTGATACCGTTTCAACGCCTCGTGCTGGAGTTCCACGGGAGCGGGACCCGGTTCCTCGTCATCGAAAAACTCCACCTCTCCCTGCAGATACGCCTTTTCCCGGTTCAAGTCAACGATGTGGAAGCGCCGCAAGCCGCGCGTGACGATGTCCAAACGGCCATCAGGATAGCGCGTCAGAATCTTATCCACGAAAACCGTGCAGCCCGCATTTACGATACCGTCCTTCTGCGCCAACACAATCCCGAATTCGGATCTGTTCTCAATCGCTTCCCCCACCATTTCTTTGTAGCGCTCTTCAAAAATATGAAGAGGAATCTGCGTGCGGGGGAAGACGACCAACTGTAGGGGAAACAGTGGCAGCAGCTTCGACATGCTACCATTATGGCCCGTGCTCGTCAGCGGGAAAGTGGTCTTGGTCACAGGTGCATCGCGCGGAATTGGAGCGGCCTGCGCGGATGCGTTCCACCGGCGCGGAGCGTTACTCTCCCTCACGGCCCGAACCGATTTCGACTTTCCGGAAGGGCTCAAAACCCTCGGCGATATCACCCGGCCGGAAACTCGCGCGAGCGTCGTTCAGCGAACCCTGGATCGCTACGGCCGGATCGATATCCTGATCAACAACGCCGGCGCCGGCCTCTACCATCCTGCGTCCTTGGCGAGCGAAGCCGCTACGCGAGCGCTTTTCGAGTTGAACTTCTTCGCCCCGCTCGCGCTTGCGCAACTCGCAATCCCGCACATGCGCGCTCAAAAAAGCGGGACCATCGTCAACGTAGCCTCCATCGCGGGCAAAGTGACCCTGCCGTGGATGACCCTTTACTCCGCTTCGAAGTTCGCGCTCATATCCCTCACGGACGGTCTGCGGATGGAACTGCGCGAGGAAGGCATACACGCGATGACCGTGTGCCCGGGTTATGTCCGGACGGAGTTTCATAGCCATGCCTTGGGCGAGCCTCCCCCGAAGATCGTGGATTTCCTCAAACGCGCCATCACGCCGGAGCAGTGTGCCGAGGCCATCGTGCGCGGCGTCGAGCGTGAAGCGCGGACCGTAGTAACGCCCTGGTGGGGATGGGCCCTCATTGCGCTCGAACGCATATTGCCGTCAGTGGTAGACTCCCGATTGAGCCGTGTGCGTTTATGATTTTGAAATTGAAGCAGACACCGGGCATCTACCTGGCGGGCTTCATGGCCTCCGGCAAGACCACCATCGGCCGCGCGCTCGCGCAACGTATCGGTTGGCACTTTGCCGACTTGGATTACGATATCGAAGCCGAATACGGAACCACCATCGCGAAGATCTTCGATGAGCGCGGCGAGGCGGAGTTCCGGCGCATCGAAACGGAGGCCGTGATCAATCGCGTGAACAAGATCCGTCTCGGCGTGCCGACGATTCTCGCGCTAGGCGGCGGAACTTATTCGCATCCGGGCAACGCGGAGTTGATTGAGAACAATGGCATTTCGCTCTGGATCGATTGCCCGTTCGAGGTGATCTCACAGCGCGTGCTGCTTAGCGGACACCGGCCGAACGCCCGCGACCCTGTTCGTTTTCGGCAACTGTTCCTGGATCGTCAGGCGTTCTACGCGAAGGCGGCCATGCACGTGTTCGTCACGGACGATGACCCCGAGCGAACCGTGGACCAGATCCTCCAGCTTCCCCTCTTTGACGAATGACGCTCACTCAGCGCGACCACGCCCTGGCCATCTTCCAGGCCGCCCTAACCGCCGCCGACCCCGCCCGGGCCGTGCGAAAACACTGGAACATCAATCCCGCCGATTACCGCAACATCTACGTTGTCGGTGCAGGCAAAGCCGGCGCCGCCATGGCGCAAGCCGTCGAGCGCAAGCTCGGAAAACGCATAACTGCCGGCTTGATCAACGTGAAGTATGGCCACACCGCGCCGCTCAAACGCATCGAACTGAACGAGTGCGGCCACCCGGTCCCCGATGAAGCCGGAGTCCGCGGCGCCGAACGCATTGCCGCGCTCGCCTCGCAAGCGGGCGAAGGCGATCTGGTGCTGTGCCTGATCTCCGGCGGCGCATCCTCCTTGCTCCCGCTCCCTGCCGAGAGTCTCTCGCTCGCGGCCAAACAGGATGTCACGCGCCAGTTACTCGCCTGCGGAGCCGATATCCACGAGATGAACGCCGTTCGCAAGCATCTTTCGCGCATCAAAGGCGGCCAGCTTGCGGCCATGGCTGAGCCTGCCCGGGTGATCACCCTGATCCTGTCCGACGTCATCGGCGACAATCTCGACGTGATCGGCTCCGGCCCCACCGCGCCTGACGCATCCACCGTGGAAGACGCGCGCGCGGTGCTCGCGAAGTTCGGAATCGAAACGGATGCCGAGCGGTTCCTTCACGAGACGCCGAAGGTCTCAGCCGCCGCGAACATCATCGTCGGCAGTAATCGCCAGGCCCTCGCCGCGGCGGCGAAGAAGGCTCGATCGCTCGGTTACCGGACGCTGCTGCTCGCCAGTACGATTGAAGGCGAAACCCGCGACGTCGCGAGAATGCACGCCGCCCTCGCCCGAGAGATCCGTCAATCCGGCAATCCGTTGAACCCGCCCGCGTGTCTGATTTCTGGCGGCGAGACGACCGTAACTCTGCGCGGTCCCGGTAAAGGCGGCAGAAACCAGGAGTTCGCGCTCGCCGCCGCCATCGATATCGGGGGTGTTTGCGGCATCACCATCCTAAGCTGCGGCACGGATGGAACCGATGGCCCCACCGACGCCGCCGGCGGAGTCGTCAACGGCACGACCTTCGGCGACGGCGCCCGTAAGGCTCTCGCGGACAACGATTCCTATACCTATCTGCAATCCCGCGACGCGCTGGTGATCACCGGCCCCACGCACACCAACGTCATGGACGTGCACGTAGTCTTAGTCGGCCCTGCCGGCTAGCTACGATGCTAAGCGACGCCGCGCAAAAGCCGCGAGCGCAATTCCGCCCACGAGGAGAACTCCTGTACCAGGCTCGGGAGTCGATACGAAGGCAAGTCCGTGCGGCGAGAAGTTGGCCGCGCCATCGGTGACGAGAGGAGTGAAAGCACCCGATGAAGGGTCTACCAGACCGATCGAATGCGCCGATCCAACTGACGCGTAGATAGAGTCTGCAGTGAGATTCGAGGCGGTGACGGAGTAAACAGTATTGTTTGCTGTGTCCGCAAAATAGAGTAGCCCGCTCCCGGCCGTAGTGAAGATGGAGTCATCCAGGCCGCTAACCGGGTTGCCATTTTGGGTGATCGAAATGGCCTTCTGAAAGGCGCCGGAGGTGCTGAAGAAATTGAGAGCGCCGTCAGCTCCGCTACTCTCAACAAGGTTCCCGTGATTATCCATTTTCAGGGAATCCGGATCGTTCAACGTCGACGGACTTGCGCTGAAAGTCGCGATCGTGTTCACCGTGAGAAACGGTGTGACCAGACCGTTTAATGTCTGCAGGACGGGATCCGTTCCGGTCGCCGGATTGGTATAGCTCAAATAGACTTGGTTACCGTTAAAAACCACGTCGTCATAGCCCTGCACTCCTGAAACAGGAGGGGCGTAATTGTAACTCGTGACGCTGTTGTTGCTGGGATTAATGACGCTCAGCCGGGAGTTGCCGTCCTGGTTTTGCAAAGCCCAGACCGCTCCCGTGGACGGGTTAATTTTCAGTCCGTCGACCGAGCCGGGCAAAGTATAGGTGTTCAGGATCGAGCCGGAAAGACTATACTGCACGACTGTGCTGGTCCCGGTGAAATCACTGGAAGAGGTTCCACTCGGAACATAACTGACCCACACCGATCCGTTTCCAACAGTGACCGAATCCGGGCCGGAGACGTTCGGTCCCACCGCCGCTCCAGACGCGAAAAGAGTGGGATTGCCAAAAGTAGCGGCATGCAGTGGGATCTGCACTGAAAAGGAAGCGATGCAAAGTGCAACTGAAAAACACAAACAGCTCTTTTTCATCGAGTTCTCCTGTTTAATGAGGCTTATCGCCTCATAAAGACGAAGCTACATTCACACTGTTAAGTGCAAATGAATGCTTCCGGAATAAGGTGCTGAATCTAACTTGCAATGTTTGAAATTCGCCATGTGGCGCTCCTAGATCGCGTCTCCCGGTAAGTGCGAAACTATAAAGCGTCATGGAAATCCGCCTCCTCGCCCTGACCGTCGCCCTGTGCGCGGCCATGCCCCTCACTTCGCAAAACACCTCCGAACCGCCCACATCCTGGATCGACCCCGACACCGGACACCGCGTCATCCGCCTCACACGCGAGCCCGGCAGTGCGAGCCTCTATTTCAATCAGAACGGCTACACAGCCGACGGCAAGAAGATGGTGTATACGGTTCCGCACGGCATCTCCGTGCTGAATCTGGAGACGCATGCGGCCAAGCCCGTCGTGGAAGGGAATGTCCGGATCATCGTCACCGGGCATAAAACGCAGAACGTCTACTACATCAAAGAAGGTGCAGTCTACGCCACCGACGTCGACACGCTCGCGACGCGCGAAATCGCCAAGCTGCCGCCGCGCGGCTCCGTCTCCACTGTGAATGCGGATGAGACGCTGCTCGCCGGCACGTACATCGAAGGCAGCGGCCTCGATTACAACCAGCGCGCTCCCGGCCAGAGCCCGGGCCAGCAGCCGCAGACGCTGGACCAGCCGAAGTCGAAAGGCCAAATGATGGAAGAGCGGCTCGCGGCTCATCTGCCGATGGCGCTTTTCACCATCAACGCTCAAACCGGCGAAGTTAAAACCATCCACCGCAGCACCGACTGGCTCAACCACCTCGAGTTCTCACCCACCGATCCCTCGCTCCTGATGTTCTGCCATGAAGGCCCGTGGCACAAAGTCGACCGCATCTGGCTCATGCATACCGATGGCAGCCACATCCAGCTCGTCCACAAACGGACCATGGCCATGGAAATCGCCGGTCATGAGTTCTGGAGCCACGACGGCAAAATCCTCTGGTACGATCTCCAAACGCCGCGCGGCCAGGTCTTCTGGGTCGCCGGCTACAACGTCGAAACCGGCGAGCGCACCTGGTACAGCCTCCAGCGCAACGAGTGGTCCATCCACTTTAATGTCTCGAAGGACGGCAAGCTCTTCTGCGGCGATGGCGGCGACCCTGGACAGGTCGCCCACGCGCCCGATGGCGAATGGCTCTATCTCTTCCTCCCTGATATGATCGCGAGCAAAGGTATGCTGAACGAAAAGGACTTCATTCAGCCCGGCGTCTTCCACGCCGAAAAGCTCGTGAACATGAAGAAGCACCAGTACCGCCTGGAGCCCAATGTCAGCTTTACGCCGGACCAGAAGTGGATCGTCTTCCGCTCCAACATGTTCGGTCCCACTTATGCGTTCGCCGTCGAAATCGCGAAGGCGCAGTAACTGATGCGCGCGGCGATAATCCAGGCCGGATCCATCCTCTTCGATACAGCACTCACCCTGGCCAAGGCCGAATCCTGGACAGCCCGCGCCGCCGGCGAAGGCGCGCAACTCATTCTTTTTCCCGAAGCCTTCATCGGCGGCTACCCGAAGGGCGAAGACTTCGGCGCACGCATCGGCTCCCGTTCACCCGAAGGCCGCGCGCTCTTCCGCCGTTACTTCGAATCCGCCATCAACGTGCCCGGCCCCGAAACTCTCCGTCTCGGCGAATCCGCCCGGGCTCACTGCGTCTGGCTCGTCATCGGCGTCATTGAGCGCGGCGGCGGCACGCTCTACTGTACCGTGCTGTTTTTCGCGCCCGATGGCACCTTGGCCGGCAAGCACCGCAAACTCATGCCCACCGCAATGGAACGCCTCATCTGGGGCTTCGGCGATGGCTCCACATTGCCCGTCATCGAAACCGAACTCGGCCGCATCGGCGCCGTCATCTGCTGGGAAAACTACATGCCCCTATTGCGCGCCGCGATGTACGCGAAAGGCATCGAAATCTACTGCGCCCCGACCGTGGACGATCGCGAGCGCTGGGTCTCCACCATGCGCCACATCGCGCTCGAAGGGCGCTGCTTTGTCCTCTCCGCCTGCCAGCACACCGCCAACATACGCGGCGGGAGCATGATTGTGAACCCGCACGGCGAGTTACTGGCCGGACCCACTTACGATTCCGAATGTATTGTCGCCGCCGATCTGGATCTCGGCCAGATCGCGGAAAGGAAGTTCGATCTAGACGTCGCGGGTCACTACGCCCGCCCGGACGTATTCCAGCTATCGGTGAACGACCACCCCGGCCGCGCTCACGCCTGAACCAGCGCGATCGCCCCCAGCACGCCCGCCCGCTCTCCCAGCGCCGGCGGCACAATGTCAGGCATTACCAGGTATCCGTTCAGAGCCGCTTCCGCCTTCGCGCTCACGAGCCCGATCGGCGTCCCTCGCATCACGCTTCCACCCATGATCACCATCCGCGGCGATAACGTACAAATAAAATTCACGACCCCATTCGCCAAGTGCGTGGCCTCCAGGGCCCACGCAGGATGGCCTTCCTGCAACAACTCCCCGCGCAATCCCCATCGCTTCTCGATCGCGAACCCGGACGCGAGTCCTTCCAGACAATCGCCATGCGCATAGCACGCGCCGGGAAAAGGATCCGTTGCAAGATCGTGGGGAATACGGATGTGCCCCATTTCCGGGTGCGAAAGGCCGTGCAATAAATTCCCGTTCACCATCGCGCCGCCGCCGATCCCGGTTCCCACCGTCAGGTAGACGAACGTGTCTACGCCGCGCGCCGCTCCCCATGTATATTCGCCCAGCGCCGCGGCGTTCACATCCGTGTCGAACGCGACCCGCGCGACGCCGGCCGCCTCGCGCACCGCATCCACCATCCCGAACTGCTGCCAGTCGAGCTTCGGAGTCGTTGTGATCCGGCCGCGCGCAATATCGATCGGTCCGAAACAACCGATCCCGATCGCCGCCACTGCATGCTGCCGGAAGAACTTCCCCACGCGCGCGATGGTTTCACCCGGCGTGAGCGTGGGGAACTCTTCGACAACCACATCGTCCGGCCCTGAACCGGCCGCGCACACAAAGTTTGTGCCGCCCGCCTCGATCCCGCCAAACGAAGCCATCTATGAAACTAAAGTCGCTTTCAAGGTGATTTCCGCGCCGGTATACAGTTTCGAGACCGGGCAGTTCTTTTTCGCCGTCTCCGCATACTCCTGAAACTTCGCCTGATCGATACCCGGCACTTCGCCCTCTGTCTCCAGATCGATCTTTGGAATGCCCCAGGCATCGCCCGATTTCTCCAGGTGGACTCCCGCTTTCGTATGAATGCGCGTCGCCGTGAGCCCGGCCTGCGTCAGAACGGCGGAGAGCGCCATCGAAAAGCAGCCCGCGTGCGCCGCTCCAATCAGCTCCTCCGGATTCGTTCCCGCGCCATCCTGCATGCGTGATTGGAAGGAGTACGGCCCGTCGAACGCGCCGCTCCCCAGTTTCATGTGGCCTTTGCCGTCTGTGACTTTGCCGAACCACTCAGCTTCTGCTTTTCGAATTGGCATGCTTTCTCCTGTCCCGTTATAGCGGAGCCGGTACCCAAACCGCCATCGCGCCCGGTTCGCGGTTCGACCACGCATAGTACGGAATGAAACGTAATTCCACCGGCTTGGTCGTGTGCCCGCGGCTGAGCCCCACCGGTTCGTAAAGCGGCTCGCTCTCCAACGGCTTCCGGTACGCCGCTCCCGTATGCGTCAGCATCACGATTCCCCCCAGGAGATCGGGCTTCTGTTCCTCGGCAAACGGCGCGCTTACCTTCGCCAGCAACACGTCCGCCACCGGCGCCTGCTGGTCCGGCTGCTCCAGGCAATAGATGAGTGGTCCGCGCTGCACCGCCACTTTGCCGGCATCCTCCGTGACCAGCGGATTCGCCGCAATCAGCGTCGGGCGCGTATCGAACTCCAGCGTCACGCGGTCGCCCGGCTTCCACATTCGTTGAATCGCGAGGTATTCACCGGTCTTCGCGCCGGTCACCGCCGCCCCGTTCACCAGCACCTTCGTCGATGTACTCCAGCCCGGAATGCGCACGCGCAGCGCGAAATTCTTCTCCGCCGCCGGCGACACGGTCATTTGCACGCTACCCTGCCACGGGTACTTGGTTTGTTGCGTCACATGCAAGGGCGTGCCGTCTTCCAGGTGCCAGTCCAGTTCCGAATCGTGATAGAAATGGACCCACAACCCATCCTTACCCGTCGCATAAAAATAGCCGGGCAGGGAACTGAGCGTTCGTTCCAGGTTCGGCGGGCAGCAGGTCGTGTCATACCACGGATTGCGAATCTTATCGTTCGGGTCGAGCCCCGACCACGCCAGCGGATTCCGGTAGCAATACAACGTGCCAGTCAGCGACATACCCGAATTGATGCCGTTGTAGAGCGCCCGCTCCATCATGTCCGTGTACTTCGCTTCGCCCGTCGCTGTCAGCATGCGGAAGTTCCACATCATGTTGCCGATCGCCGCGCAGCTCTCCGTGTACGCCTGCGAATTCGGCAGCTCCCACGCCTCGCCGAATGCTTCTCCGCTGGAGCGCGAGCCCACTCCGCCCGTGATGTAGAGCTTGTGCCGCACCAGGTCGTCCCACAATGTGTTCAGCGTTTTGAAGTAAGCCGCGTCGCCGGTTTCCAGATAGTAATCGGTCGCGCCGCTCGCTGCGTACATGGCTCGCACCGCGTGTCCGATCAGCCGCGTGCGTGAGGTGAAGGGCACGCCGCTGAACATGTAATTCGTTTGCGAAACTTTCAAGTTGAGCCGCTGCGTCTCTACGCCGCTGAGCAGATACCCGGCCAGCTCAAGCGCATGCTTGTCGCCGTTGGTCCGGTACAACTCCGCCAACGCGAGTTCCAACTCCGGATGTCCGGTGAGCAGCGGCCTCTTGTCCGGCCCGAAGTCGGCCACCAAGTAGTTCACGAACTTTTGTCCGGCATCCAGCAGCCGCGTGTTTCCGGTCGCGCGATAATACGCGATCGCAGCTTGCAGCATGTGCCCCAGGCAGTACAACTCATGGCCGCGTTCCATCTGCGTGAACCTGTCCTTCGCGCGGTCGAGCGACCAGTGCGTGTTGATGTACCCGTTCTTATCCTGCGCCGCTACGATCTCATCGATGGCGCGATCGATCCGCCCCTGCAGATCCGCGTTCGGAGCGCTCTGCAGAGAGAATGCAGCCGCTTCGATCCACTTGTAGATGTCCGAATCCGTGTAAACCGGCCCGTGGAGCGGCCCCTCTTTCCGCCCCGAAACGCGGCGGAAGTTATCCATCACGCCGTTCGCCTCCAGCAGGTCATACATTGTCGGCATGCTGCGTTCCACATTGACCTTGCGCCGTTCGTACCAGAACCCCTCGCCGATCTTCACCGCGCGGATCGGCACCGGGTGCATCACGGCCTTCGGAGAATGATCCAGGTACAGCACGCCCTGGTCGCGCCAGTCCGCCGCGCTGAGCGCGAGCGCGGAAACAGCGGCCAGAAATAAGAAGCTATTCATGCGAACAGTCTATAACCGATTGCCAGACGTAGCTGCTACCGCCTCGCCTCACCACAGGCGACCAGCCTATGCTAGCGTGAGGACGTGAGCGCCGCGACAATGCTCGATAGTTTTCTTGATCCCTTGAGCCTTTGTCTTGATGCCGAGTCCGCCCGGCGAGTCGTTGAACTTCGCATCGCGGAGCCTGTTCAGGAGCGAGTAGACACACTCGCCGAACTCGCTAACCAAGGTTTGCTCAGCGACGACGAGCGTGCTGAGTATGAGGCGCTGATTAACGCTGCGGACTTCATTTCAATTCTGAAGCTGAAGGCCCGCCGGCATCTTGCCTCAAATCGCGAATAGTGATAGACGCCGCTGGGCGGGAGTTCGTCCGCCGTCGTGCCGGGAATCGCTGTGAATACTGCCTGCTTTGTCAGCAGCACAGCAACCTCATTCACCACATCGAGCATATCCTGGCACGACAGCACGGCGGTTCCGACGATTTGGACAATCTGGCACTCGCATGTCACCGTTGCAATCTCCGCAAAGGGTCCAAACCTGACGGGAGTTGATCCGTCCACAGGGCAGGTTGTCGCGATCTTTCACCCGCGGCGCGATCGATGGTCTGATCACTTCAGTGCCCAAGCAATCCGCATAGAAGGCGTGACCGCCGCTGGCGAGCAACCGTCCGAGTACTTGCAATGAACGATGCCCGGCGCCTTGAACTTCGCGCCGAGCTGCTGGCACGCGCAGACCCGCACTAGCTATACGCCCCGCCTGCGCTATCCTATCCCAATGCCGAGCCGACACCACACCTTTCTTCTGTTGGCCGCCCTGTCCGCGACCCTCACTCTCTCCGCTGCCGATAAGTACGCCGTCGATTGGACCCGCCAGGAGCCCGAGATATTCGAACACTATGCCAGCCTCATCCGCATGGACACCAGTTCACCTCCCGGCAACGAAACCAAGGCAGCCGAATACCTGAAGGGCGTCCTCGAAAAGGAAGGCATCCCCGCGCAAGTCTATGAACTCGAACCCGGCCGCGGCAACGTCGTCGCCCGTCTGAAGGGCAACGGATCGAAGAAGCCCATCCTCCTCATGGGCCATCTCGACGTAGTCGGCGTCCAGCGAGAGAAATGGACCGTCGATCCGTTTTCCGCCATTCGCAAAGACGGCTTCATCTGGGGCCGCGGCAGCATTGACGACAAAGACAAAGTCACCTCCGCCCTCACCGTCATGCTCCTCCTCAAGCGCATGAACGTGCCGCTCGATCGCGATGTCATCTTCCTCGGGGAAGCGGGCGAAGAAGGCGATAGCCGCGTCGGCATCGGCTTCATGGTCGACAAGCACTGGCCCGAGATCGAAGCCGAATACGCCATCACCGAAGGCGGCACTACGGGCGCGCGCGACGGCAAGGTCCGCTACGTTCAGATTGGCACTACGGAAAAGGTGCCTCGCGGTGTGCGCCTCGTGGCGCATGGTCCTTCCGGACACGCTTCGCGGCCCCGGCCCGATAATCCCGTGCTGCACCTCGCGATGGCGGTCGGCGCTGTCGCCTCGAACCAGCCGCCGATGCACCTGAACGACACCACCCGCACTTACTTCGAACGTCTCGCCACAATCAGCACTCCCGAAGAAGCTGACCGCTACAACCACGTCACCGATCCCGCGCGTTCCCCCGCGATCCTCGCCTATCTCGCCGAGCACGAGCCCATCCACTCCTCCATGCTCCGCACCTCCATCGCCCCCACGATCCTGAAGGCCGGTTTCCGTACGAATGTCGTGCCTTCCGAGGCGGAAGCCACGCTCGATATCCGCGCCCTCCCGGATGAGGACATGCCGAAGTTCTACGACTACATGAAGAAGCTCATCAACGATCCACAGGTTGAGATCGTTCCCAACGGCCGGGGCGGCCGCGAGCCCGGCAAGCCCTCCCGGTTCGATACGGACCTGTTCCATTCCTTCGAAGCCGCGCAGCGCACCATGTTTCCCGGCGCGATCACTTTGCCCACAATGGGCGTCGGCGCCACCGACAACTCGCAGCTTCGCGCCAAAGGCGTGCAAGCCTACGGCTTCGGACCCATCATCGATGAGAAAGACGCGCAAGGCGGGGGCGCCCACGCCGACGATGAACACCTCCGCGAAACCTCGCTCTACAAGGAAGTAGAGTTCCTCTGGCGCAGCGTCTTTCCGGTTGTCGCCTCGAAGTAGTTGCGCGGCTGCCGGTTTGATGTTACAAAGACTTAAATCGTCTCGTCTCTAGCAACCCGACTCCAAGCGGAGTAGTCCCCGACAGACTTGCTGGTTCGTCCCCACCCTGTTTGTGCCAACACAAAAAAGCGAAGGGGGTACCTGGTGTCTACTACACGCAGTCTATTCGTTCTCTTACTTTCCGCGGTGCTGTGCTGCGGACAAACTTCCACGACCCAGCTTTCCGGCACTGTCTACGACAACAGCGGCGCTGTGCTGCCCGGGTCCGCGGTCACCGTGGTCAATGACGCCACCGGCGCTACGCTCAAACAACTGACCAACAGCGCCGGCCTCTTCGCGTTTCCCTCTATGGCAGTCGGAACATACACGATCACGGTGGAAATGCAGGGCTTCAAGACAACGCGCCGCACCAACGTAACGCTCGTCGTCGGCACCCCGCTGACGGAGAACATCACGCTCGAACTCGGCGATACGCACGATGTCGTCAAAGTCGAAGCCTCCACGGAAAGCGTCAACACCAGCAACGCCACACTCGGCAACGTGATCGAGAAGCAAGCTGTCTCCACTCTGCCCTTGAATGGACGCAACCCGCTCAATCTCGTCGTCCTCGAGCCCGGCGTCACGCAGCGCAGCGGCACCACCATCAACGTCAACGGCCTGCGCGCGCAGGCCGGCAACGTCACCATCGATGGCATCGAGGCGAACGAAGCTTCCAATCCCACCCCCACCAACAATGTCTTCCGCATCAACCCCGATAACGTCGAGGAGTTCAAAGCCACCACCAGCAATCCGACACCTGAGGAAGGAAAAAACTCCGGCCTCAACATCTCGATCGCCACGCGCTCCGGCACCAACGCCTTCCATGTCAGCGGCATCGAGTATTTCCGCAACACCGATCTCAACTCCAACGAGTTCTACGCGAACGCGCAGGGCCAGCGCCGCGCCGATCTCAAATCCAATCAGTACGGCTACGATGCCGGCGGGCCCATCCGCAAGAACAAAACATTCTTCTACACCGCCTGGCAAGGCCAGAAGGTCAATCTCTCGCAGGCCATCGATAAAGCCTTCGGCCATGTGCCGAACGTGTACACGCCGACCGCCCTTTCCGGCGTCTATCGCTACTTCGTTTCCGATCCCGGAAACCCGCTCACCCTCAACGGAGCCAAAGTCACTTCGAACTCACCCAACCTCGTTACCTCCACGGGCGCCCTCGCGCCCGGCATCCGCAACTGTGGCAGCCCCACGGATCTCAACTGCGTTCAGAGTTACAACATCTTCGCCAACGATCCCCAGCACATCGGCGGCGATCCTGCCGTGCTCGGCCTTTTGAAGGGTTACCCCGCGCCGAACGATTACCTGGTAGGCGACGGCCTCAACACCGCCGGCTATCTCTGGAGCACTCCCTCCGGCGTGCGCGGGCCGCGGAACCTGCTCCGCATCGATCATTCCTTCAACGATAAAAACAACATCTTCTTCCGCGCCATGTGGGCACTCGAGCAGCAGACCAGCGATCTTCTCAACAGCCGCCCCTCCATCTTCCCCGGCTTCCC
>JAOAPQ010000668.1 GCA_025462965.1 Bryobacterales bacterium | reverse complement strand
GGGGAAACTTCGTTGCGGCGGGCACTCGCCGAATATATCGATCACCATCATTTTGAACGAAACCATCAGGGCAAAAATAATCTTCTTCTCTTCCCTTCCCCGGCCAGACCGCCAAGTTCTACGCGCCGCCACGTTCGATGTCGAGAACGGCTCGGTGGTTTGCTTAGGTTTTACTCCCATGCCGCTTGATTCTTTGACCTTACGGGAATTCAACTAGCCGAGAAAGATAAAAAAGGACAGTACAAAATCGGCAAGTTTGGCGGAGACAGGCAACTATGTCGGCGACCTGGCAACGCGGTTCCGCCCGCATAGCCGAATTCACCATCACTTGAATCGAACGTGACACACTCGTTTCTGGTTTACCTCGACTCTTGCAGAGCCGCCTCTTACGATGTAATCGAGAGTCAAACTCTTCGGCCGCCAATGACATGTAACACTGATGTTCCTTTGCCCGGTCTAAGTTGACGCAGGATTCTTCGCCTGATAGCAGACACTCGAGTAACGAGAGACAAGGGCGGTCCGAATTCGGTTACTTGAATATGGCCCCGAATGGCGCTTCCGTCGTCGGTCGGGAAAATCGGGGCCGAATACATCGAAGGTAGGGCGCCGGCCTCTAGCTGCTTCGATTGCAATCGGAATGACGTGGGTTTCGGGTCATCGCGCTTGCCCAGGTGGCCGCCGGGATCCCCGCCCGGGGTGTTGAAGACTAACAGATCGAACTTCACATGTTTCGCCATACCAGCACAGGGCCTTCTCGGGAGATCACTATAACCGGCGTCGCCGTCCAGGTTGACCAGGACTGGAGTGCCTCGGTAACTCGGCATTCGGACCGCGCACTCCTCGTTCGCTACGTTGCCATCTAGGAGGTCCTGGCCGTTTGTTAGAAAGCACACGCTTTCGTTCGACGAGATTGGCCCCGTATCGACGGCCGGCGGCTCCATCACTCGATCATTAGTTGTGTACGTAATCACGCCAACAATTTCCAGCACTCTTCGCGCCAGAAAATCATCGTGGACAACCTCGCTTTGAATCGGTTGCGGTGTTCGCGATGCCGGGCGCGTTCGGTTTGGCACGTTTGGCGTCTCGGAGTGCACTAGCTCAGTTTGGGGCGGGATATCACACCTTGTGAGACCTTTTGGCGTTGATTGTACGCCACGAGGCTTTGGCCGTTGTTAAATGTAAGAGACCCTCGGGGAACTTCGGAATGAATCACAATAGCGGCCGCTGTTACCCAATCAACCAGCCATTAGTGTGCGATACCTCGGTGGAATCGATGCCGCTCCGAATCTCGGTCGTGATCCCAACGTACAATGGCGGCAAGGAACTCGCATCAGTATTGCAGAGCTTATCTCTTTCGACGTACCCCGCTTTCGAGTGCATCGTTGTCGACGATTGTTCGACAGACGGGTCCGCGCGCGTTGCTGCCGAACACGGAAGCACAGTTTTGAGATTGCAAAAGCGTGTTGGCCCGGCTGCTGCTCGCAACCGGGGCGCTTCGCTTGCCGCCGGCGATATCCTGCTTTTTCTCGACGCGGATGTCTGCGTCCACTCGGATACTCTCGACCGTATCGCGGCCACGTTTCGCACGAATCCGTCAATCGCGGCGCTTATAGGCTCCTATGATGATGATCCACAAGCTACCGATTTTCTCTCTCAGTACCGCAATTTGATGCACCACTATGTACACCAGTCCGGACTTGAATCGGCTTCTACGTTCTGGAGCGGTTGCGGCGCCATTCGGCGCTCCGTGTTCCAGAGTATAAGTGGTTTTAACGAGTCATATAGTCGACCTGCAATTGAGGATATCGAGTTAGGTTATCGCCTCGTGCAATCCGGGAGCAGGGTCCTCCTGGATCACGACCTCACCGTCAAGCATCTGAAGCAGTGGACGTTCTGGGGTCTGGTCCGAACGGATATCTGTGCTCGTGGAATCCCTTGGACAGAGCTTATTTTGCGGGATCGTCACATGCCGAACGATCTCAATCTGCAACTGAGCCAGCGGGTCAGCGTCGCACTCGCGTTCTTATTAGTAACCATGACTGCCGCGGCAGCGATATGGTGGCGCGGGTATTTCTTGACGCCCCTGTTCGCGTTGGTCTTTTTCATGTTAGCCAGGTTCTGGGTGGAAGCATCGGCCGCAAGCAGGCCGAAGACGGCGCCGCTGTGGCTGATCGGGGCTGTGCTGGCGATCATTGCTATGGCTGCGCTACACAACATGTTCGGGTTGATACCACCCCTCGTCTTGAGCCAGCTTTTGCTGTTCTCTCGGCATCGCTACGCTCGAGCCTCACCGCGGAACCAAAAATGGCTGCGCGTGCCTGCTGTGCTGTACGTGCTCTTTTCCGCTTTGTGCTGCTTGTACTATCTTCCCAGCCACGTCGTTACTCTTTCCGGCTTTCTGCTGGCCGTGTTGCTAGGACTACTGAACAGCCACTTCTATCTCTTCCTTGCGGCGAAACGCGGCCTTTTGTTTGCCGTTGCGGCTATACCGTTCCACATGCTTTATCATTTCTATAATGGCATCTCGTTTCTCGTTGGCACCCTACGGTACCAGTTTGGCGCGCGAGATCCGGGCAGGGTCGCCAGCCAGATTGTTCGATCGCTCAAATAGCTGCTAGTATTCGCCCGCGATCGATCCAACTCTTTCTTTCTATCGGGACTACCGTTCATCGATAGAGATTAGCCGCGATTGCCGAGCGAGCAAGCCAACTATGACCCCCTTATCGCAGGAGACACTCGAGGCCCGGGCTTTCGAGCCTGAAGCTGCCCGAACTCTCCGCTGGTGTGACTATCCTCTTTACGTTGTACTCATCACAATCAGGACTGTTGTGTTCTTGTATGCTTGTTGGCGGCTCGGGTCAGTCCTCCATGGCGCTCTTGCAGCGCCTCTGATAATCCTCTGTTACCTTTTACTTGCGCCAGTATGTTTCGATCAGGTCGTCTGGCTATCGCTTTTATGGCATCGGAACTCCAATAGACGGCCAGCGCGACAAGGGTTGCGAGTTGCGGCCGTCACCGCGTATGTTGGGCATAGCGAACCTCTCGGACTGCTTGAAGAGACGCTACGGCGAATGGTTCTGATGCGCTACCCGCATGATACATGGGTATTAGACGAGGATGACGATCCCAGAGTCCGCGAGCTTTGTGCGACTCTCGGAGTCAACCACTTCAGCCGAAAGGGCATTGACTGCTTCCAGACTGCATCTGGTCGCTTTCAGCGCGCAACAAAGTACGGAAACTATAATTCCTGGCTTCACGCATTCGGTTTTGAGCGGTATGACATTGTCTCCTCATTTGATTGCGACCATGCTCCCGAGGGCGGGTTTCTTGAGGCCGTACTCGGGTTTTTTAACGATCGTGGCGTCGGATATGTGCAGGCGGCACAGTGCTATTCGAATCAGAGCGCAAGCTTTGTAGCGCGGGGGGCGGCGGAAGAAAGCTACTGCTACTATTCCATCGTTCAAACAGCAGCGGCGCGTTTCGGGTATCCAGTGGTGACGGGATGCCATAACACACATCGAGTTACTGCGCTGAGAGAGGTGGGCGGTTTCGCCGCTCATGACGCAGATGATCTCTTGATCACCATGAAATATAAAGCTGCCGGATGGCGAGGCGTGTATGTCCCCCAAATCTTGGCAAGTGGATTAACTCCTGTTTCCTGGCGAGCCTATCTTGAACAGCAGAGACGGTGGGCGAGGAGTGTGTTCGATTTGACGCTTCGGACCCACGACTTCAGTCATTCCATTGGTTTTGTGCCTCGTACAATTAGCGTCTTACAGGGAATCCGGTATTTCATGGATGGGTGTGCGATCCTCTCAGTGTTCTGCCTGACCGCTCTCCTGTTGATGGGCGTGTCGCAAGCCCTAACTCTACTCGGCACAACCGCGTGCCTCTATGCGACCATCATCGTCACGAATTTGTACCTGCAACGATTTTACCTAGAGCCAACCACCGAGAGTGGCATTCCGTGGCGCGCTTTTATTTTGCGGTTTGCGAAGTGGCCATATACATTTATGGCCTTAGCGGATGTTATCCGAAATCGGAAGTATAGCTACACAGTTACGCCGAAAGCGACTGTGACCGGCAACAACGTTCTAATGCTTCCGCAGTTCGCACTAGCGTTGTGCGTGGGAGCGGCGTGGGGTATCGGCTATTACAGCGGCCATATTGCGAATCCGGCCTTGCACCTGTTGGGGGCGTCCGCGGTCGGGATACCGATCCTGGTGGGTGTAAGTGGATGGATGCGGTTTCCGCCCGAGTACAACAAGTTAGTGAACCCTCTCTGTAGGCGTCCGCAATTGACCGGAGCAGAACTACTGGCCGCATCGGCCCTAGCGGTGCTCTCATTTTTTTGGTCCTTACGTGGCCTGCAGGGCACCGCGGTATGGAATGACTCGGCGCGCCACCTCATGAACGGCGTGTTTTTCTATGACTCCGTGAGAACCGGAAATCTATTTCTGCTTCGGTCGTTTGGAAAGTGGTACTTTGCTCACTTTCCCGCGTTATCCATGCCGTACCACCCGCCATTAATGCCGGCATTCGAAGCCTTGGTCTTTACGATATTCGGCGTCTCTTTCCTTAGCGCGCGGCTTTTGATTTCAGCCTCGGTGGGTTTTTGCTGCTACCTGCTCTATCGACTAGTGCTGATGAGTAGCCGATCCACCGTGGTCTCTCTTTCGGCGTGCGCGATATTTCTGTTCATGCCGCTTTTTCAGGATCTTCAGCAAGACATTATGCTGGAATTTCCGGCTCTCGTTTGGGTTCTCCTGGCTCTCACTTACCTGGCAAAGACCGGTCCAATTCTGTCCGTCCCCCAAGGGTTCATTTATGGGCTATTGTCCGCGGCTGGAATTTTGACCAAGCAGACTGTGTTTCTAATTGCCGTCCCGTTCGTTTATGCGATTTTGGTCCGGAAGCGAAAGGCCTATGCCCAGGCCGGTTTGTGGATCTCAGCAGCAGTTGGCACGACCGCCGGCGTGCTCCTGGTCCTCATGGCTAGATCAGTCGGTTGGTCGGGCGTACCACAACAATGGGCTCCAATGTCTGGCTTGCAGGCATTACAACACAATTGGGTCTACTACCTGCGCGCATTTTCTCCGGCAACCATGGTCATCATCGCGAGCCTACTTATCGCGGCGATTCTGTCCTGGCGCGGAATCCAGCGGAAGGCTGTGATCGAAAACTCTGCTCTCTACGGAGCGTGGGGCTTTAGTGCTCTGGGGATAGTTTTGTTCGCTCCTGCATACGATATGCGTTATCTTTTTTTCTTGCTGCCTGCTGTGTCCGCCGTTGGATCCGAGATGGTCTATAAATTATTGGTGCATTTCTTTCACTCCCGTGCCGCCGGACTATTGCTTGTTGCCGGCGCCCTGATCTTCTGTTTGTTTAACTCACGCCAGGCCCCACTTTGGCTGACGGGTCCGGAATTGGCCGCCGGCCGTCTTGCATCCGAACGGATGAAGAACGTCCTCTATTTCGGCCCAGCCAACGGCGCATTCATCTTCTCCAGTCGTCTGAATGACCCCGACCTTCAGTCTGTGGTGTTTCGTGGAGACAAGATATTTTCTGATGCAATGAGCAGTGGACTCTTGGAGCAATTCACCTACGACTATGGCGTGGATGCAATAATTCTTGAGTGCCCGGTGGCAGCGAAGCCAGAGTGCACGCGGTTCGTGCGCGATCACAAGGGTTTCAGTCCGATGTTCGAACAGCTAGTGCGTTGCTCGCGAGGGTATTGCCAGGGCGCCTTGGTGGTCTACCGTGTGAACAACCGGTCGCCTCACCCTAAGAAGACATTTCAGGAAAGAATATCGACCTTCGGAACTCTCCAGACTTTTAATTTTTGAGCCAGCCGGCGAAGCGGAACAACGATCAACATTGAGGAAAGAAGCAGCAGAGTTGCCGGTTCCGGAGTTTGCGAAACAGAAACGTCGTCCAAGGCTAGATAACCGGGATCGTTGCGAAATGCGATAGACAGATTTGTCAAGTCCGTTGTCGCGGTCCCGTTTAGCGAAAGCGTAATATAGTCACTCTGCGGAAGATCTGTTGCCGAGTAGAGCTGCTGGCCGTCAAACGACACGCTAAAATCGTTCGGCATCTGCCCGTCGCTGGCAACCGACAAGCTGATTAAGTAGCTTCCGCCGGCAACTGTGCTGAGAGTCTGACTAAGAAATCCATCGCTCCCGACCGGTCCGAGAACGGCAAAAAAGCTGCCGCTGTGGGGGTGAAAATCCGAGAAGGTTATAAGCCCGGTTTCAACTCCGATCCCATCCGTATTCCCTGACAATGTCCAACCGGTAAAATCGCCAGTCTCGAAACCACCGTTTAAGACCTCGGCCTTTAGTTGCGGATGCCCGAGGCCTAGACAGCTAACGGCAAGAAATGCAAACTGAGATACGCGCAACCGTAACATACAGCTCATTATACTTCGGCATTGACTATTTGCTCGGGGAGGATCGTCGATTTATCGCAGCATTTGGCTGATCAATCTCCAGGTTCCGAAATCAAGTCCTGAGGTAAATACGTTGGCAGTGTTCGGTTTGCCCTGAACAACCCGCGCCTGTTTCCGCGATGTTTCACATCTCCGCACCGCGGCCGCAGCTAAGCGGTCAGAATCGCGGAGGCGCAGCAGTAAGTGCGCGTTTCCATATCCGTACATCCGCTCGTTGGGTCACGACATTACGCACTCGCCACAAGCACCGTTTCGCGATACACCTCCGCCTGGAGGCAATCGCCGGGAAGACCGACCGATGGGCAGGCCCAAACTGATATCGTCAGTGATATTGACTAAATTTGTGAAGAAAAGTACGCTCTGATAGATTAGTGCGATAACCCACTAATTATTCAGGCAAAAAGGTCTTTGGAAACAAATGTTGCACATTCGTACGATCCACGCTGCAGGCACGCTGAGCGCTTTAATAACGGGCCCCAAATTGGTAGCGCTCGCGCTCTCCGTCGGCAGTCTCATGCCGGTTTTCGCAACCGACTATTACGTCAGCCTCAGCGGAAACGACAAGAAAGCTGGCACATCGTCGGCGCCTTGGAAGAGCATCGCTCGCGTCAACCAAAATCATTACGGTCCTGGCGATCGAATACTGTTCCAGGGTGGAGCGATGTTCGCGGGAAGTTTATACTTCAGCAACCACAGCATGGGAACAGCAGCTAACCCGATCATTGTCACCTCCTTTGGGACCGGCCGGGCCACCATTGCCGCAGGCTCCAGCTATGGCTTCAGCGCTTACAACACAGCGGGCTTTCTCGTCTCGAAACTCAACTTTGCTGGCGCGGGTTCGGGTCGAGACTCGCAGGCTGGAATTGTATTCTACGCTGACGCAGCCGGTAACACCCAATTTGATACCGTTCACGTCGACCAGGTGGATGTGGGTGGATTTAAGTACGGTATCTCGATCGGTGGATGGAACGGGTTAACCGGCTATATGAATATCACTATTACCAATGCGAGTTGCCACGACAATCTAGAAGCTGGAATTACCATTTACGGCTACAGCAGCACCAACATGGTGGGTTACCCAAATAAGAACGTCTATATCGGCCATTCTCAGGCTTATAACAACCTTGGTCTCGCGAACGACAGCCAGGCCAGCGGTTCTGGTATTGTAGTCGGCAACTCGGACGGGGTTGTGATCGAAAGATCGCTCGCGTACAACAACGGCGTGAATAATACGCATAACGGGGGACCCGTCGGCATCATGGCGTGGGATTCCAACAACGCTGTCATTCAATTCAACGAGTCTCATCATAACCACACGAACTCCACCACGGACGGCGGTGGTTTTGACCTCGATGGTGGCTCAATCAACAGCTTCATGCAGTATAACTACTCGCACGACAACGACGGACCCGGCTTCACGATCGCGGAATTCAATGGCGCAAGAGCACTGCAGAACAACACCATTCGATATAACATCAGCGAGAACGACGCGCGAAAAAACGGCCTCGCCGGTATCGTCCTTTGGAACGGCGGGAGCGGAATCCAGAATTCCCAGATCTTTAACAATACTATTTTTGTCAGTCCGGCGGCCGTGCAGCCGCGTGCTCTCTTGATAGAGAGCGCCACATCGAACGTTCAGATCCGGAATAATATATTCATTACTACCGGCGCCGTTCCCGTGATGGACGTTTACGGCGGTCAAAACGGACTCGTTTTGCAGGGTAACGACTATTGGTCGAGCGGGGCCCAGCTTACGTTCATCTGGATCGGTACGGCATACAACGACCTGGCGTCATTCCGATCGGCTACCGGTCAAGAGATCTACAACAGCGTACCCGTGGGCCTGAATGTCGACCCAAAGCTGATAGCACCCGGCGTGGGAGGGACGATCAATAATCCGGATCTGCTCTACACCCTGAACGCCTATAACCCGCAGGTGGGCTCACCTATGATCGACGCCGGGATGTGGCTAACGACCTTCGGAATCGCTCCGGGCGCGATCGATTTTCTGAATACAAAGGTCTATCGAGGGACCAGCTACGACATAGGGGCAGTGGAATACTAATGACGCGTTATGAGTTTCGATCCGTTTCTGCGAGCCGCCTAACGCGTCAGCTTTCCAGATCCACTCCTGCCACAATGGCGAAGATCTTTTGGCTGGTTTGCCAAGCCTCGCGCCGGTCCTAGCGGGGATTGCTTTTTTTGACTTCCCGACATCGCCCGGGCCAATGTGCCAGTGACTCTTCGGCCGGCTGCTTTGTTCCGGACTGGTGGTGACATGTGCGGTATTGTACGCTCGCGGGTTTCAACCGCCCGTATCCTATTGGTCTAAACTCTGTGTCACCCACTCGGCAACTTTTGCCGGTCGTGGGTCCGGAAGCGCACATCTCCACTGGATTCCAGAAACACCCGGATCTCGTAACTCCATCTTCCATGCGGATGATCACCCCGCAGCGAGCGGATTACTCTCCACAGCTCATCTTGCGTGAGACACGAACTGCGCGTTGCACCTCGGAACACAATGGCCTAAACTTGAGGCTGATGGAATGAAGGCGGCCATGCATATTGCACAGTCGCTTCAATGATTCCTATCCCATTTGTATTTAAGCTAACATGTGTTGGTCTTTACTCCTCGGGATATTTGGTGAGACTCGTAATCGTAAGTGGGCTACTATTTTACCTACAGGCTTGGCATGCTTCTCAATCGCATGCTCGACTTCTCAGAACAACTTAGAGAAAGCAGAGAGGTACTATAACGCTCACGAATATGAGCAGGCGAGGTCGGTTTATCTCAAACAAATCGCGACTGATCCACATTCTGGCGCTGCCTATTACGGGCTAGGGCGCACTCTCTCGAACCTTGGCGACAACAGAGGCGCTGCGGGGGCGTTTAGGCGAGCCGTCGAACTCCTGCCGTCCGGAAGCACGGAGGCTCAGCTCTCGCGTATTCAGATGGCATATTGTATTCTTCGGTTTTCATATCAGCCGGAAGACCTGGAAGATGTAGAGCACGTAGGGGTGAACTTGTGTCGCGCCGATGCTCGGTCTTTCGACGGCCGACGTTTACTTGGTGCGCTGGCGTTCCGCCGCGCGATGGTCATCCGAGACTCAGTGCCCGCCCGCTCCACTTTCTTTCTGAACGATGCCTTAGAAGAATACCGTATCGCCACTGCCGTGAGGCCCGACGATCTGGAGAGTACGTTAGGGTTTGCTCGCGTGCTGGCTGTAAAGGGCGATCTTCCTGAAGCCGAGCGCCTGCTCGTCAAGGCCGTAAGTTTGGACCAGAAAAACCCAGGATTGTACGCCGAACTCTATCGAGTGCTACTGCTTGAAAGAAAGCTCTCTGACGCAAGAGAAGTCCTGCGTCTGGCAGCTGCAAAAGTGAAGACTTCCAGTTCCTTTCGGCTGATGGTTCTCGCGCAGGCACTCAGTACAGATCCGGCCAGCGTACCCTCTTCAATCCTGGAGTTGACGAAGGCGCGAACCAATGGGGCTCACCTCATGGCAGGCGATGCCTGGTATCGGGCCGGGAATGTTAGCGGAGCCATTCGGGAGTACAAGGCGTGTATGGCCGACGACCATTTTTCCGCTGCGTGTCGCAGTCGTCTGTTGCAAGTCGCCCTATCTTCAAACGACCAGGCTGAAGCGGAACGACTGAAGAATGAAATCCTCTCCAAGGATTCGAAATCCAGTGAAGCACAATTCGCTGATGCCCTTCACAAGGTTGACTCTAAAGATTTGCAGCGTGCTGAGTCGGAAATCCTGGACGTAATCCTGCGTGAGCCCGGGTACGCTCAAGCGCACTATCTTCTATCTCGAATCTACATGATCAATGGGTCGTCTGAACAGGCCAGACAGGAGCTTGAGAAAGCAATTAAAGTCCAACCAGATTTCCTGAGCGCACGGCTTGCCCTCGCGGCTTTGGAGTTCGCGTTGGGAGAGTACGACAGCGCTCGCAAACTTGCGAACGAACTCCTGGTTACTGTTAGAAGCTGTGGACAAGTTCGGAATATTCTAGAAGCCTCCGAGAGAGCGCGCGAGAGTAAAGAGTTGCCGCCCGAACACGTGATTCGCAGTTCTGTCCAGAGACTCGGGAATACTCAAGTAGATTTAGCGGGGGAGTACCTTGCGAAATGGGGCAGTGCGGTTAGACGTCCGGTTGAGAGTAGTACCGGTCCAACTTTCGGCACGTCCCCGGAGTGCCCTGTCAATTTGCGGTCCGGCTCGGATTTGAATGGTATTTACCTGAAGAATTCCCTCGTTGATGAGGCGATCAAAACGTTCAATGCACTGCGCCAAGACCACTACGATCCATGGATCCTGGCTTCTCCTGTACCGGGGCGTTGGATCTAATACAGTGGTCGTCATTTCGGGCCTTTACTGGCTGATCGTCTGTTATTAATACCACACTACTAAGTCGACATAACTGTCTGTTTTCGGGGAAGGTGACAAACTATACCAGCAATTTAGCGCACTCGCCGGCGCAGAGCGCCTTCGGAGTCACAATCGCGCGAGGCCCAGCTACAATCAAGGACTGGGTGTTGTTTTCTTCTCGCGAACGCAGTCCTCACATGATTAATGAAGAAGGTACTCTCCCGGATCCACCGCCGTTGCCCGTACTCGAGATCGATCTATCAGATCCGGACGTTTTCAGACGCGAAGCAAAGATCGAGGGCCCGAGTCCGATGGTGCTTATCATCATCAGATTCCGTGGTGCTGTAGTCGGCCAATTCGAAGCGCCGGTTGAGGGTGGACGAATTGGATGGCATGCAGTCCAATCGGTTTTGGGCAAATTGGCATTGGCGATTTGGAAACAGGACGCGATCCGCGCCGCTCCCGTCCCTCAATTGTCCGCGTCAGTAGTCGTCTGCACCCGCGACCGGCGGAGTGATCTGGAACGTTGTCTTCCAACGCTCGAGCCCTTCGCGCGAGCAGGTCACGAGATTCTCGTTGTGGATAACTGTCCCACAACCGATGAGACGGCGCGCCTTGTCGCGAAATATTCAGGTGTACGTTATGTTCTCGAGCCACGTCCCGGAGAAGGGATCGCTCGGAATCGCGGGTTAAAAGAAGCGAGGGGAGACATCGTCGCCTTCACTGACGATGACGCGAAGGCTGATCCTAACTGGTTAGACTCGCTGCTTCGTAACTTTGAGGATCCGATGGTTGCCCTGGTGACGGGAATCACGTTGAGCAATGAGCTGAAGAGCAAGGCGCAAATCTGGTTTGAGCGTAGTTATGGATTCCAGCGCGGCTTCCTGCGGCGGGAGTTCGACCTGACCAATTTCGAACCTCTGGCCGCGGGCGTACTCGGCGCAACCGTGAACGTTGCCATTCGGAAATCCGTGCTTCCGGATACCGGTTTATTCGATGAGGCGCTCGGTCCGGGAACTGAATGCCAGAGCGGAGCGGACCACGAGTTCTTCTATCGCGTCCTGAGCCGCGGCTATCGGGCTGTATACGATCCCGCAGCCCTGGTCTGGCATCGCCATCGCCGCGAGTGGACTGCTTTACAGCGGGCATTATATGGCTATGGGGTGGGTGTTTTTGCCTGGTGGACTCGAGCACTTGTTTATGAGGGTGAGTTCGGAGTACTGCGCATTGCGCCCTGGTATTTCTTCCACCATCACGTGCGTAACCTTCTGCGGAGCCTGTTTAAGCGTCCGGGCTGTTACCCGCTTGACCTCGCTTACGCGGAGTTTTCCGGGGCTCTGGCGGGGCCGCGCGAGTATTTCCGCGCGCGCCGGCGATTGAGTTCGGAACGAAGCCGCATTCCGCGTAGAATGCCAGTCCCGCCCGCTCAGGACGCCGCGGCCGCACAACGGAGCGGCTTGCAATAGTGGACACCGTTACCATCGTCATTCCGACTCATCAGCGCGCTGGGCTTCTGCCTCGGACACTTTCGGCTCTCACATGCCAGTCCAGACTACCTTTCGAGGTGATCGTAGTGGCGGATGCTTGCACGGACAATACCGTTCAAGTTGTGAGGGCCTTTGCGGCGCACGTACCGTTTCGGTTGCATGTGGTCGAACACGAGGCGCGGAGCGCCGCCGCCACCAGGAATCTCGGCGCGCAACACGCGGCCGGCAGTACGGTGATTTTTATCGACGATGACATTGAAGCATTGCCCTCCCTGGTTCAGGCCCACCTTTCGAGCACCTCGGCGGAAACCGTAACGCTGGGCTACTCTAAACCAGCGCTTCCGGAGAACGCAAGCCAGTGGCAATTGGAAGCGCGCATCTGGTGGGAGGATCAATACCGGGAATTTCGCATTCCGGGACACCGTTTCACTTACCGTGATTTGTCCAGTGGGAATTTTTCGATCCAGACGAATCTTTTCCATCGCCTGGGCGGCTTCGATGTCGCATTCAGCGGCAGGCTCGAGGACTATGAATTTGGCTATCGTCTCACTCAGACAGGTACCCGGTTCCGATTCGCGGCAGACGCCATCGGTCTCCATCACGATACGACAGACTTACCCAAGTGGCTAAGGCGGATTTTTCTGGAAGGCGTCGCGGATGTTCAGATGGGAAAGCGCCACCCCGAGTTGTGCCGTAGTATCTTCGGCTCCATCGGCTCCAGCGGGATGCCGTCATGTCACGGGCGTTTATTACAACTACCATTCGCGATGAAGGGCAAGGGCGAAAGCATTATATCCGCCGGACTCAAGGTCGCCTACTGGCTCGAGAGGATCAAGCTGCGGCGCCGGCGAAGAGGGGTGATCTTCTGGTTGCGGCGAATCAATTACTGGCGGGGAGTTGCGTCCGTTTTCCGGTCACTGGAAGAGTTTGCGGGATGGCGCGATGAGCAAATCGATCGGTCAGTGATTGCTTTTGATGTTCCTTCTCTGGAATGGGGCGCTCCCCTCGCGGAGTTCGACATGCAACGCGTGTTGGCAATTGGGAGCGAGAAAGGTTTGCGCATTTTGTTTGATGGAACTGAGCTATTGGCAATTCCGCCTCAGATAGGTGCCGAGCCACTCACGGAGGCTCACATTCGGCGGATGATCAAGGAACTCTCAGCTGACCAGTTCGTTCCCGCTCTCGCCTTTCAACGGATCGCTTCTGCTGCCGGGGGAAGGTTGTGCTGAAGCTTGTGAAGGAAGTAGATCTGGGCGGCGTGATGGAACCAGTTTATCTGGACCGGCGCTACGCGCGCGCTTACATCGTGGCGACCTTCCAAGGTTTTGTTCTGTGCACCTTCGAGATGGAGTGCGACCATGGTTCTCGCGCAATAAGCGTCACCAGACTGCGGGCGGAAGCCCTTGCGCGCGGCGGTTGCCTGCTTTGGGAGAAACACATTCTCGGCCGTTTGGAAGCGCCGCCCAACACGTGGCCATCCATAAGCGTGATCGTTTGTACGAAAGATCGGGCATCCATGTTGGAGCGGTGTCTCGCAAGCCTCCAACTCCTCGATTACCCCAATTATGAAGTTGTCGTGATAGATAACTGTTCGAGCGATCCAAAGGTAGCAGAAGTCATCGCCCGGAGCGGCTTCCGCCATGCCCGTGAGGATCGGCAAGGACTGGATTGGACCCGAAACCGCGGAATCAAAGAAGCCAAGTTCGACATCATCAGCTACATTGATGATGACGCGATAGCCTGGCCCGGATGGCTGCGTGGAATAGCGGGTGGCTTTGTCGATCCAAACGTCATGGCGGTGACAGGGCTCGTGCTGCCCAGCGAGCTTGATACGGAAGCTCAGGGTCTGTTCGAAGGGTACGGCGGAATGGGTAAGGGTTTCTCGCCCCGAACAATCAATCGGACGGCACTCTCCAGCCGCGCGGTCTTTGCGGCCCATAATTGTGGCGTTGGCGCTAACATGGCGTTCCGACGCGCCCTTTTCGACAAAGTAGGCTGCTTTGACACCGCTTTGGATGTGGGCACGCCTTCCGAAGGTGCGGGGGATCTCGACATGTTTCACCGTGTTATTGCCGCGGGGCTGACAATTCGATACGAGCCACACGCGGTGATCTGGCACACCCACCGGCGCAGTCTGACAGCGTTGCGCCGCCAAATTTACGCAAATGGACGTTCGTATGGGGTCTACCTGATGAAATGCTTCAAGAGCGGATCGGGCGGACGTTCCTCGGCCTTCTCCTATGCCTTGACATGGTTCTTCGGGTGGGTGATTCAGCGCTTATTCAGTCGCAAACTTCGGAAGGACGGCTTCCCTGCCGCCTTGCTCCGCGCCGAATTTTGGGGCGCTTTGCACGCGCCTTGGGCTTACACTGCAACAATGAAACACGACCGGCGCTTGCGTGCTTCCTACGCCGCCAGAGGCGGCTGGGAATGATCTCCCGGTTGGGTCCCAACGTAACGACTGACGAAAACACCGCTCCCGTGGCGGTCCCGGCTATTAGCGTTATCATTCCGACCAGAAATCGTGCACATGCGTTGTTGAGCACGGTTCGTACCCTGTCGAGGCAAACAGCCAATCCTCGGGATTACGAGATCATCGTCGTAGCTGACGGGTGTGCTGATAGCACGGCGCAACGGATTGGATCCCTGGTAATGCCATGTCATCTGACAGTTATCGAGCAACCACCGTCAGGACGCGCCGCGGCCCGGAACCGTGGCGCAGCGGCAAGTTCCGCGCCCCTCCTGCTTTTCCTTGATGACGATATGGAAGCTCACTCGGACCTTGTCATTTCTCATTTAACGGCGCACGCCCGCGGATCCGAGACTGTGATCATCGGATACTTTCCTCTTGCCGAAACAGGAGCTAGAACAGATATCTTCCATGAGAGGATACGCAGCTGGTGGAACGCGCACTTCGCTGCGCAAGCCGTGCCGGATCATCAGTTCACGTTCTGGGACTTCTGCACCGGGAACATTTCGCTTTCGCGCGACCTCTTCAACGCGATAGGGGGCTTCGACGCCGCTTTTGACAGCTGTGCGGGTGAAGACCACGACCTCGGACTGCGGTTACTCGCTCGCGGTGTCCGGTTCCGGTTCGAGCGGGCAGCCGTCAGTCTCCACCACGACACGCCGTCTTGTGAGCGATTCTTTGCTCGTGCGGAAGCCGAGGGCGCCGGCCATGTCCGCTTGAAAGTCAAGCACGGCAAGTCCTTCGACGCTCCCAATTTGTCAAGACTTCGGCGCCTTCAATCCGTTATCGGCCTCGGCTTCGTTTTGCGGATAGTGTGGAAGTATCCGATCGTGCTTACCCCGGCGGCTCTCAGCGCGCGAACGGCCGCGTTGTTACTGGAGAGAGCCGGCGCATCGGCGCTGTCGTGGCGGATGTATGAACTGCTGCGCGGCTATCATTACTGGCTCGGTGTGCGGTCCGCGACTTGTACTTTTGATGCTTGGGATTTCCTGAACGATAATGCGTTCGAACGGGGCATTGTCCCTTGACTCTGCGGGGCGAAGCATGTCATTCATGGCGGTAGGGCCAGGAAACAGACAACATAACCAATGAACAACTTACGCACCGGCTCGCGATTGCGAAGGTTGGTATATCTGAGAGATCTGCTGCGCGAATTAGTTGTGCGCGATATGAAGCTACGCTACAAGCGTGCCGTGCTGGGAGTTGGCTGGTCTCTTCTAAATCCGCTGCTGCAGCTCCTGGTGTTTAACTTTGTATTCACCGTGATCCTTCCAGTAAAGGTCCCGGATTTCACGATTTTCCTTTTCATTGGGCTGCTGGCCTGGGGATGGTTTCAGTCGTCCCTGGTTGCCGCTACCGGCGCGATTATTGAAAATCCTCCCATGATCCGGCACCCAGGCTTCCCGGTCGCGATTCTTCCGGTTGCTTCTGTAACTTCGAATCTCATTAATTTCCTCCTTACTTTGCCGATTCTCATCTGCTTCGTCATCGCTGGCGGGCACGGCCCCGCTCTGTCTTGGCTCGCCCTGCCGATTCTCCTGGTCGTGCAGTTCCTCTTGACTCTCGCGTTAGCTTACTTTTTTGCTGCCTGCCACGTGCCGTTCAGGGACACTCAATACCTGCTCGGCATTTCGCTGATGCTTGGCTTTTACCTGGCTCCTACTTTCTATGATGTCGCGAAGATTCCCAGGGAATACCAGACTTTGTATCAGCTCAATCCGATGGTGCATCTACTGGGCGGATATCGCTCGCTCTTCATTTCAGGCCAAGTGCCAGCCTTGGCGCCCCTGTTCGTGATCGCAGCCGCTTCGATCGTCACTTTAGTGTTCAGCTACTCGTTTTTTGTGCATACGAGTTACAAGTTCATCGAGGAACTTTGAATGCACGCGGTTAATGTGGCGAACCTGGGCAAGCGCTTCCGGTCTCACAATCCGGATCGCACTTGGACTTTTCAAGAGAGGGTGATGCAAGGTCTTCGGCGTCCCGCAAAGCCCGAAGCCTTCTGGGCCTTGCGGAACGTCAGCTTCACCGTGGAGAACGGACAAGCGATTGGTATTATCGGCAGAAATGGTGCAGGGAAATCGACTCTGCTACGGTTGCTTGGCGGTATCGGGAGACCTGACGAAGGAAAGGTTAAGGTAGACGGCCGCGTCAGCGGATTACTTGAACTGGGTGCGGGGTTTCATTCCGATCTAACCGGCCGCGAGAACATTTTTATCTGCGGCGTAATTGGCGGCCTCACTCGAAAGGAAGTCGCTCAGCGGTTGGAGGCGATAGTGGATTTTTCCGAGCTCGAAGGCTTCCTTGATAGCCCCTTGCGGACCTACAGCAATGGCATGTCTATGCGTTTGGCTTTTTCGATCGCGATTCACACGAATCCCGGAGTATTGCTGGTGGATGAAGTGCTTGCAGTGGGAGATTTAGCGTTCCAGCTAAAGTGCCTCGACCGCATCAAGCAATTGAAACGTGAGGGATCATCGATCGTTGTCGTTAGCCATGATGCCGGACTGGTCAGGACGATTTGTGATGATGCTCTGTGGATCCACGGAGGGAAAACAAAGGCGTACGGGCCGGCTGGCCGGATCGCTGATCTATATGTTTCGGCGCTGGATCAATGGGGTTCGGAAGCACTAGCAGGATGCTAATGCTCACTCGCGCGCCGGAGGGGTGGTTGAAGACGTACGGGTCCTGGCAGAGCTTGCCATTGACGTTCGGGCCGGGAGGATCGCTACCGAGAACGAGATGCCCGAAAACCTGGGCAATTTGTCCGGGAGAGCGTGCAAAGTTGTGGGGCGCTCATGCGGCAGCGGCGAGCGCGGTAGTAGGGCGAAAGCCTCGATGCCAATTGCGAAAAGCGTCTTCCAAAGTGCCGTTGAGGACGTGAATGCGAACTTCCAGGAAGCTCTGGACTGTATGTTTATTCCAACGCATCTGTTGGCGCTTGGCCATCCGCTTGGCAATAATCTCGTTGACCGAAGACTCGACGAAACCAGTGGAGACGCGAATTCCGCTGCGATAACGATTGCCTGTCTGTCGTCAAAACCGTATTCGGACGCGAATCGGGGTTACGCAAAGAAGAGAAAGTCGCTGTCGGT
>JAOAPQ010000653.1 GCA_025462965.1 Bryobacterales bacterium | reverse complement strand
GAAACCATCATGTTCCCGCCGAACTGGTGCTGCAAATCGATCCGCCATCTCTGCTCCCGGGCGCGCCGGAAATTAGGATCGAGGAAAGTCCAGCCGCTGCCGTCCTTAGCCAGCAGCCCCAGCCCATTGCCGGTTGGCGCATCGAAACGCGTACCGTCGGCGCGAAGGGGAAACGGGTTGGTCAGCGGTGAAATCCCGTTGCGCGGATCGCCTGCGAGCCAGGTCTGCCCGAAATCGTTCGAGCTCTGATTGGTTGTCGTTCGGCTGAACCCCGAGAGATCCGGCGAGAGGTTCTGCGCGTTCAGGGTGTCATAGTAAATTCCATAGCCGCCCCGAACAACCGTCTTCGGAGTGATTTGGTACGCGGCGCCGATTCGCGGCAGCCACATCAACTGCCCCGCTGGGAAGCGCGCTCCCGTCCCGTTTGGCCCCGTATACAGCGATCCGCCAAGCACCGAAAATGCGGACGCCGAAAGCTCGGGAACCGGGTTCTTGGCATACGCCGCCTGCGCCAACGTGGTGATAGCCGAACTCGCCGTGGGGTCGAAACCGGCGATCAAGCGGTTGTATCGCTCCTTGATACCGAATTCGTACTCCATCCGCAGACCAAGAATTAAGGTGAGCTTGGGCGATATCCGCCAGTTGTCCTGTCCATACCAGCCAAAATAGGGATTCGAGGTCGCGTAAGTCGCATTCGTGTCAACGCTGGAAGTTGTTGGTAGCCCCATCATGAATGCCGCCCAACTATGCCCCAGGCTCCCGGCCGTGGTGGTGTCGTCCGCACCGCTGGTAAATCTGTTATCGAACGCGAACGATCCGGAAGTGACTCCTGGGTCGCCGCCCAGGCGCCTGTGATCCCGAACATCGATTCCCCCGCGGAACGTGTGAGCGCCGCGAATGTGAAGCGCGTTCCCTTTAATCGAAAGAATTTGGTAGTGCGTCCACGCCGGCACGGATTGGCCCAGCGTATCGTACCCCGAAAATGACGTGATCGGCAGTGCGTGGTTTGCGCCGGCTTTCGCATCCAGATACGCCGGCAGGCCCACCGAACTGGGCGTAAACTGCAGCGCGGTCGACGTCAGAATATTGCCTTCCTGATTGAAGTTAGTTCCCGCGCTGATATCGAAAACCGTGCTGGCCGAAGGCGTGAACACATAGTCGGCCATCAGACCGAGGTTGTTACGGTTTACGCCGTTGGTCATCAGGCCGGGATCGGTTGCATAAGTCCAATCCTGGCGGTTCTCCCGGTACTTCAGCCAGGACCAGCGGCCGAAGAAATGATGTTTTTCCGACATCGAGTAATCGTAACGATTGGCGAATGCCTCATAGAACCAGTTATAGGGTTCGGCCGGATCCAGATAGTTATTCAACGGCTCGAGCGAGGCACTCGCCGGCGGGTTGTTAGGATTCGGAAGGAACTTCAGATAGGTCGGATACACCGGGTTGATAATGCGGGATTTTGGAAGAATGTTGCCTGGGATAGGATCGCGGATATAGTGCCCGGGCCGCGCCGGATCCGGACGCACAGTCAGCGGGTCATAGATCTGATATTTCGTGGCATTGATCGCAAGCAGGTCCGAAAAATCCCCCTGGCGGTTCGCCGCGGTCGGCAGTGTGTGGTTGAAGGTGCTCTCGGTGGTCTTTCGGTCATCGAATCCATCGAAGCTGAAAAAGAAGAACAATTTGTTCTTACCGTTGAAGACTTTCGGAATGATGACCGGCCCACCGATAGCCGCGCCGTAGTCGTTGTCGTGTCCCGATGGCTGCTGCGGCGAGTTGCGCAATTGCTCGGCCAAGGCGTGATTGCCGGACGCTTCGGCTGCAGCGATCGACTTGAAGTACGCCTGCTTGATGAAAAATCGGGTTCCGTTCCAGCGTTGCTGCCAAAACTCCCACGTCGCGTCTCCGTGGTAGTCATTGGTTCCGGATTTCGTCAGGATCGCGATGGATGCTCCACTCGTGTGGCCCACGCTGGCGTCGAAATCCTGGGTGGCCACTTTGTACTCTTGAATGGTGGTCGAGTACGGCAGGTAAGCGGCCGTGTAGCCGTTGCCTACATCGGGAACACCGTCAATCGACCAATCGCTCCCGCCGACTGCGCCGATGTTGTGCGCCTCTGCCGTTCCTCCCAACCCATTCACGCCGTTGTAGCGGCGGTTGTTGCTCGCCTGAATGCCCGGCGCTAGCTTTATCAACATCAGCGGGCTGTTATTGAACGTCGGCAGATCCATGACGTCGCGGTTCTCCATCACGCGGCCCGAGCTCACGCTGCTCGGATCGATCAATGGCGCCTCCCCCGTCACCGACAGCGTCTCCGCGCTTTCGCCAATCTGCAGGCTCACATCGATCTCCGCCCGTGTGTTAAGCGCCAGTTCAATGCCCGAGCGAACCGTCTTCTTGAAGCCCGCCATAGTGACGGTTACTCGATAGTTGCCCGGCAGCACGAAGTTCGCCTCGTAGTAGCCCGTCTCATTGGTTGTCAGATTCACGGCGGTGTTGGTGTCTGTGTTCGTGACCGACACAGCCGCCCCGGCGATCGCCGCATTTTGTGCGTCCGTAACGCGGCCGAAAATTACGCTTCGTGTTTCCTGCGCGCAAAGCGTCGCCACGCTCCCGTAGACGAGCAGCAAGGCTCGCACCATCCGTATGGTCATCTCTTTTACCTCAACAAGTCGCGGAATAGATTTGTAGCAATGACCCGGTTATTCTTGTGGTCGATGTACTCGTTGTAAATCCAGGGGTCGCCTAACGCGAAGACTTCACCTTTGCCGGCATGCGCCAGCGCCATGATCGGTGTGCCGTGATCGGCCAGCAGAATGTTCACGTCCCCGCTTACCTTGAGTGGCGCCACTTCCACCAGGTACACTTCCAGCCCTCCTTCGAAAATCGAGCTATCGCCTTTTGCGATCAGAATGCCTTTGCCCTTCACCTTGGGGTACGTTTCTTCCAGGAACTCGACACCAAAGCGTTTCGCAAGCTGGTTGAAGTGTTCGAACTCGGCGTTGCTCTTGTCGTTGCCAAGCAGCACCAGACGTCCTCCGGCGCG
>JAOAPQ010000607.1 GCA_025462965.1 Bryobacterales bacterium | reverse complement strand
CTTTCACGGGCTTGGAGTGGTCATTCAGCGCGTTCTGGATTTTCGACACCACGAAATGCGGCATCTGCCCGTTGATTTGTCCCGCCAGCTCGATGAAACGCGCCTCGACACCCGCCTGTTTCGACTTCCATGAAAGGTAGAACGGGTCGATCGGAATGCAATGTCCACCCAGGCCCGGGCCCGGATAGAACGGCATGAAGCCAAACGGCTTCGTCGCAGCCGCCGTAATCACTTCCCAGACGTTGATACCCATGCCGTCGCACATGATCGCGATCTCATTCACCAGTCCGATATTGATCATGCGGAACGTATTTTCGAGCAGCTTGACCATCTCGGCGACCTGGGTGGAACTCACCGGGACGACGTGATCGAGCGCCTGCGCGTAAAAAATTCTTCCGACTTCCGTGCAGGCCGCCGTCGTCCCTCCGACCACCTTGGGAATATTCCTGGTCTGGAACTTGGCGTTGCCCGGGTCCACGCGTTCCGGCGAGAAGCAAAGGAAGAAGTCCTCGCCCGCCTTCAGGCCGGATTTCTCCAGCATGGGCAACACGAGCTCGTCCGTGGTGCCGGGATACGTCGTGGATTCCAGGATGATCAGCATGCCGCGATGGAAGTAGCGCGCAATCTCCTGCGTGGCCGCGACGATATAACTCATGTCCGGGTCTTTGGTCTTGCGAAGCGGCGTAGGTACGCAAATATTGACCGTGTCGAGTTCCGAGATGGCGGAAAAATCGGCGGTTGCGCGAAGCCTTCCAGACCGCACAAGCTCGGCCAGCTCCTCCGAATCGATATCGCCAACGTACGATTCGCCCTTGTTCACGCTCTCGATCTTGGAAGTGCTCAGGTCGATTCCGGTGACATGGAAGCCGGCCTTGGCGTACTCGACGGCGAGCGGCAGACCCACGTAGCCGAGGCCGACGATGCCGACGCGCGCCTCCCTGGATTCGATCTTCTTCGACAGCTTCTCCGCCTCTGTCTCGGCAATCAACACCGGGCTGCTCATTTAACGTAGTCTCTCATAATGAAAAACCCCCTCCGCGACTATTTCAGCCGGACCGGTAAGAGAGATGGATTTCTCCCAACGGAGTTCGAGCGGGCCCGAGGGCGTGAGCACGCGCACCGGGCTCTTTACGAGGCCGCGCCGGACCGCAGCCGCCACAGCGCCGGTGGACCCGGTTCCCGAGCTATTTGTCTCGCCAGCGCCGCGTTCGAAGAAGCGGACGTCGATGGTATGCTCGTCCGCAGGGCGGATAAACGAGACATTCGTACGGTTCGGAAAATGTGAATGCCGTTCGATCTCGGCGCCCATTGCACGCCAGTCGAACTCGAAGTTGTCGCAGATCACGGCGCATTGGGGATTTCCCACATTCACGAGGGTGACCTCTCGCGGGCCCGAAGCGAGGGCCAATTCGAAGCGCTCGGCTTCGAACAACGGTTCGCCCATATCCATCTCGAACCAGTAAACCTGGTCTTCGAGGCGAAGCAGGCGAAGGTGCTTTTCGCCCGCGCCCGTCCGGATGTTCACTTCCTCCGCGGCTTTTCCGTTCGCGATCAGGAACGCCGCGGCGCACCGTGTGCCGTTACCGGAGAGCTCCGGTTTGCTGCCATCGGAGTTGTAGAGCTCAATCGAGGCTCTGAGTCCAGGCTCCACCAGTATCCATCCATCGGCACCGATGCCGGTGTAACGGTCGCAGATGGCGCGGGCCAGCGCTGCCCGATCGCCCGGGGGAGCATCTTCCCGCCAGGTCAGAAGGAAGTCGTTTTTGGCGCCATGCGCTTTGGTGAAGGGGACGTTCATCATCGGAACATGTTGGGGGCGCTGTCCGGCCGGGGGTAGATCTGGATAACGGGACCGCCTTTCACTATGATCTCCTTTGCCAGCTCGTATTTGGGCCCACGCAGGCGCGCGTTGTCGACGGCGGTCTGTACCGGGTCACCGGTGAAGGTCACGGCCCAGCGCTCCCAGAGGAAGAGGTCGGGGCGCGCCCGGGTGGCGAGGTAGAGCGGGCCGTTATCGACGTTGAGCACGTTCCGCAAGGGAATGCCGAGCCGGCGGTAGACGCCGTTCATGTCGCCGGAGCTGCTCAGGATGGTCTGCCGCGGCTTGTAGTGTTGAGCCAGATAGTTCACCGTTTCTTCCGTCCATGCGCGCCGTGATTCCGAGTTCACCTGAGCTTCCTTCCAGGTGATCCAGCTTTCCGGGCGCGGAAACAACAGCCATTGCCCGGCGCAAGCCAGCAGCACGAGCCCCGCCGCCGCGAATTGCACACCCTTCGGCATCAGCGCGACGATTGCCGCACCGGTGAGCGCCGCGAGCGGCAAGAGCGCCAGTCCATACCGCGTGTTGTACCAGGAGTTCGGCGGCAAAAGCGGCACATGGATCGGCGTACCTCCCGAGGAGTGCATGCTCCAGATGTAAAAGAGCGGCGGCAGCGATAACAGCAAAAGCGGCCACAGCTTGCGGAAGCATGCCAGCACACCCGCAAGTCCGACCCAGAACAGCGGCGTTCCCAGGCACAGTTTCGCCGCCGTTCCGTAGTACTTCAAGGCGACCATCCAGTCGCCGAGGCCCGGGTACGGCTTTCCCGCCTGGATGTCTTTCGGGGAGCCCGGTCCGTTGAAAAACTCGAGCGGATTGTCGAATACCCACCAGTTGTAAGCGATCCACAGCACCGGACCCAAGCCGGCCAGAATGCTGAAGAGCAGGGCGGCCTGCCAGCGCCTCGCCCGCGCCGCAATGAAGAAGAACACGGCACAGAACGGCATCAGCAGCCAGCCTTCGTAGCGCGTCAATGCCCCTAAGGCGGCCATCACGCCCGCGCCCGCGATGTACCGCCACAGCTGCGTCTCCTGAAACGCCACGGTGCAATAAAGCAGCCCGAACAGGCATGCGAAAAATACCGGCTCCGTCATGGCTGTCGACTGCAGGTAAAGCGCGTTCGGGTTGCAGACAAACAGCGCCGTCGCAACCGCGGCGGGACCGTCGCCCGCGAAGATACGGCGAGCGGCCGCGAAGAGAAAGCAGGCCGCGATCACGAAGCAGGCAGCCGACGGAATCGCGCCCGCCAAACCACTTCGCCACAACCGCATGTCGCCCACAAAGGGCAACATCAGCGCATGCGGCAGCGGAAGCCACACCGTTCCGAACTCCCGGTAGCCCGGCGTACGCGAATCGACGATGCGCCGCGCGATGTTCAGGTGCGCTTCCGCGTCGCCGAAGAACATCAGCGAGCCGTTGGAATAGAAGAACCAGATTGCGACCGCGCTGGCGAGACCTGTGAGCATCGCGACCCAGAACAGCGCCGCGAACCCGTAAGCGGCCGGTGTTACTTTATCTTTCCTG
>JAOAPQ010000595.1 GCA_025462965.1 Bryobacterales bacterium | reverse complement strand
CAGGACAATTGGAAGGCATCCCAGAAGCTGAACGTATACTACGGAATTCGCTACAGCGTCATCGTTCCGTATAGTGCTCTCTGGCGGAACATGGCTGTCTTCGACCCTTCTATTTATGACTCAGCCAAAGCGGTCTCTGTGAGTCCTACGACCGGACTCGTCACGATCGGCGGAGGCGACCGGTATAACGGGCTCGTCATTCCCGGAACCGGCTTCCCGGACATAGCGAAAGGCCGCTTTTCTCAGGCAACCGATTCTTCTTTGACCTACTTGTTTCGCGGCGGCAACGTTTCGAACCACTATTCGGATATCCAGTGGAATGACTGGCAGCCGCGCGCCGGGCTCGCATACCAATTGAATTCCAAGACCGTGATCCGTGCCGGGGGCGGCCGATTCATCACGCGCCTTGGCATTAGCGATTCCGTCTTCCTCGGGGGCAATCCACCGTTCCAGCCCACCGCCAACGTGTCCTTTGGAAACGTGGACACCCCCGGTGGCAACTCAACCAACGTGCTGCCCCTGACCGTGACTACCCAGAGCAAAGCTTTCAAGAATCCGGAAGCCTGGAACTGGAACTTCACGGTGGAACGGGAGACGTTCTTTAACTCCGTTGTTACAGTAGCCTACGTCGGGCGCCGGGGGCTTCACCTTCAGCGCGAGAGCGACATCAACCAACCGACTACCGCCACGGTACTCGCCAATCCTGGTGTTAATCTCGATGCGCTCCGGCCTTACAAGGGCTATAACTCCATCCGGGAAACGGACAACGTGGCGAGTTCGCGCTACAACTCGCTCCAGTTAAGCTGGAATCGGCGCTTCGCGAACGGGTTCTCTTTTGGCGCGGCTTACACGTTCTCTCACAGCTTCGATGACGGGTCCAACCAGCGCGACATCATCCCGGATACCTACAATGCGCACAACATGTGGGGTCCGTCCGAATTCGACGCGCGCCACGTCATGATCATTAACTACCTTTACCAAGTGCCCTTTTTCGCGAACCAGTCGACTCTTAAAGGCAAGCTTCTGGGCGGTTGGCAGGTCAGCGGCATCACACAGTTCCAGACCGGCCTTCCGTGCGGCATCGGCAGCGCGAACGATTACGCCGGCGTCGGCCAGGACGGAAGCTTCGGTTGCGGAAATGCTGGTCAGTATTGGGTAATCAACGGCGATCCGAAAATCCTTGGCCAATTCGCGAAGGGCGGCAATTCCAGCGACCCGGCACAGTATTTCGCGGTCACGAATTCGGACGGCACACCCATCTTCACCGCGCCGGCGAAGGGAACGTTCAACACCACCCAAAGCGTTCGCGGCCTGATCCATCAGCCCGGATTCGAGAACTGGAACATCGGCCTGTTCAAGAAGTTCGCGATCAACGAGCGCACCGGCTTCCAGTTCCGCGCGGAAGCCTTCAACGCCCTGAACCATCCGAACTGGAGCGGGCCGAATCTGAACCCCACCAGTTCGACATTTGGCAAGGTTACGGGCAAGACGACAGACGTGCGGAACCTACAGCTTTCGCTTCGTTATTACTTCTAAATCGGGTAGCTAAACCGAGTTCACAAACTGCGCGCCAACTCCCAATGTGGAATTGGCGCGCAGTTCTTTTAGCGGGACCTGACATCCACGGACCGGACGTCACCGTCTCTGGGGTCAACCGCGCACGAAAACTCAAATGACCGGGAGCCACCGCGGCTATCGGCCCGGACGCCGCCGACAATCCATTCGCTTCGTCCCGGACGGTTGTCCGCGTTAATGGAAACAAATTCGATGCGTCCATATCCATCCTGGCGCATTCTCGCTTCCACCGCCCGCTGACACGACTGAACCGCGCGGGTATTGCCTTCCGGCGCGTAGCCGGGGCGATCGCGATCACGCTCCATCGGGTCTATCTGGACGGACCGGATTCGACCCGCCTCGAAATCGACAGCGCATGAGAACTGAAACCGCTCGTCCCGATCTCCGCGACGGACCTCGAACATGCCCGTCACGAGATCGCGACGGTCGCGGTCGAGACCGATTTGGCGGAATGCAAGATTGCGCGTGCGGAAGCGATCGGAAGCTTGCTGCGTAACGGCGTCCTGGCAGGCGCGAACGGCGTCATCGGCTGCAAAGCGACGGGGCATGCCGCGGTAGCGATCGCCAGGTCGATCGCCGGGTGCATCGTCGCGTCCGAAATTGTCCCCCGGCCGGGCATCCCAAGCAATGTCAAACTTATACTCACCGGCTCCGCCCTGGGGGTCCTCGATGCGCACCACCACCCCTCGGCCGTCCCGCGGATCGCGGATCAAGGTCTGACGCCCGCGGCCGTCGACCCCGTTGAAGCGAAAATTAACCGGGTTGTCCGGCAATGGACCGGTGCAATCGAAGCGGCGCCACTGCGCGGGCGCGCCAGATAGTTCGCGCAGAAATGCTGTGTCGCCGCGGATCGCGATCTCGGCGGCGTCGTCGACCACGACCACAGCGGTACATCGTCCGCGGCCGTCATTGTCGGGATTCCGAAGAGTCGCCCTGCGCGGTATTCCCTGCGCGCTCAATGAACCCGCAATCGTCAAGAATGCTGCAAATTTAAATAGCGAACGTCCGTGCATATGTCTCACTGCTCCTGTTGGCTGCATTTTAGCGGCCATGTGTAGTTTTGTTCACATTGTGATGCAATAGCCCCGATGCGTCCAGCCCTTCTTTTCCTACTGACAACCACGGTTTGCGCTGCTCCAAACGCGGAGCAACTCGCTCGCATCCCGGTCCGCATGAAGCAGTTTGTAGATGCCGGCAGAGCCGCCGGGTTCGTCACACTGATTGGGCATCAAGGCAGAATCGCCAGCCTGGAAGCCATTGGTTATCAGGACCGCGAGAGCCGTATTCCCATGCGCACGGATACTATCTTCCAAATCATGTCGCTCTCGAAGCCCATTACCTGCGCCGGCGCGATGGTCCTGGTGGACGAAGGCCGCATTTCTCTTCTCGATCCGGTTGAGAAATATTTGCCCGAGTTCAAGGGCCAGAACCCGGAACGGCCCATCAATATTCGCGATCTGATGACCCACACCTCCGGCCTGCCTGGGTCCGTACCGAAAGGACAGGGAGGCTGGGATCACACGCTTGCCGAGGTAGTGAGCGCAGGGGCGAAGCTCAAGCTGCAAACGCAGCCAAGCGTCATGTGGAGTTACAGCAATATCGGGATCGCCACAGTGGGTCGGATCATTGAGGTGGTTTCCGGTGAAAACTTCGAGAAATTCATGACCGAGCGAATCCTGATGCCACTGAACATGAAAGACACCTGTTACCGGCTGCCGGCCGGGAAGGAATCCCGTCTCTCCGCTGTCTACACAGATGACCACGGAACCCTGAAGCTGAGCACCATCGACCGCTTCCGGCGAGGCGCAAAATACCCTTCGCCCGAGGGAGGCCTCTACAGCACCGCCACCGATCTCTATCGCTTTTACAACATGATGCTGCACAAAGGAACGCTGGACGGTCATCGCATCCTTTCTCCCGCGGCGGTCGAGGTAATGACCACCGTTCAGACCGGCGACCTCAAGACCGGCTTCACTCCAGGGATGGGCTACGGACTCGGCTGGAGCATTGTACGCGAGCCGCTCGGCATGTTCCGCTACAACTCAATGGGCGCTTACGGCCACGGCGGCGCATACCGCACCTATGGGTGGGTCGACCCGGCGAAGGACCTGATCGGCGTGCTTCTCTACCAGCGCACCAATGGCGGAGGCGACGTGGCGGAAGAAACAAACGTATTCATGGCAATGGCCGCGGCCGCAATTGAGCGGTAGGGCGATACTTGTCGTCTAGAACGTCGGCGTGCCTTTTGTGTGCGATTCGACGCTGCCTTCGGAAAGGCCCATCACCCACTTGATCGCTTCGAAATACATCTTTTGGACGTCCGGGTCATTCCAGGATTCATTCGTGTGCCCCAGCGTCGAATAGAACACCCGGCCCTTGCCGTACATCTTCGACCAGGCGACCGCAAAATCGTGGTCGGTGCGATGCACGCGGGGATTGTTGTAGTCGAGCTTGCGTTCGTCCAGACGCAGCAGGACATGTACCTTCTCTCGCGACCACGCCTTGGCCTGGTAGATTTCATCGCGCTTCATAAAACCAGCGGGGAAATGGCGCGTTGCAGGAAAATTCGGGTCTTCATTGACGATCGGCGCCCAAAAAGTGCTCCACGGATGTTCATCGAACCAGCCGCCGATCATTTCCCCGTATTCGGGCCACTTGTAGTTTGTGTCGAGAGCCGCATGCACGCCAACGAAACCCTTGCCCTCGTCGTGAATGAAGGCCAGCATGTCCTTTTTCTGCTGATCCGACAAGTCGAGTTCACCGGTTGTGCTGGCGAAGACGAGCGCGTCGTACGCGTCCAGATTCTTGCCGTTGGGGCCGACCTTCCCCTTGGTGATGAGTTCAGTGTCTGTCCGGATGTAGGTATCCCACAACCCGGTCTCATGGCCCATCTTCCAGATAGTTCCCATGGCGTCGGGAATCGAGTCGTGCTCAAACCCTTTCGTCTGGCCGATCACCAGGATGCGTTTTTTTGTTTGAGGCGGCGCCGGCCGTGTCTGCGTCCTACCTCCCGGAACGAAGGTTATTGCGCACAGAGCGGCCAACACGATCAGAGAAGCGGAACGGAAGTTTTTCAAAGTGGATCTCCGGTGAGCATTTTACAGCATGAGTGCGGAGCTAACTCCAGAGACCCACGACGGGTTTACCCTTCACCAGCTCGCGCGGCTGATTCAAACTGTTCAGCACCTGCATATCCGGATCGATACCCAGCGCGTAGTAAACGGTCGCGAGCAGGTCGTTCGGGTGCATGGGCTTGTCCTTTGGCGAGGAGGCCGTCTGATCAGACTCGCCATACTGCGCGCCGGCGGCTATGCCGCATCCGGCGACGATGGCGCTGTAGCAATATGGCCAGTGGTCGCGCCCGTCCGGAGCGTTCGCGTTGCCGGAAGTACTGACACCCATGCGCGGCGAGCGCCCGAATTCCCCGATGGCCACGACCAGTGTATCCTTCAACATTCCACGCTGGGACATATCTTCGAGAAGCGCGGAAAGCGAACGATCGAGAATCGGGCAATGGAGGTTCTTGAGCGGCTTGAAATTAGATGCGTGCGTATCCCACGAGTCCACCTCGGCATTGCCGTTCGCTACGGCGGGCCAGTTCATCTGGACAAAGCGCGTCCCGGCCTCGATCAGCCGGCGGGAGAGTAGCAGGCCCTGTCCGAATGTCGTACGGCCATAACGATCGCGCACTTTGTCGGACTCCTTGCTCAGGTCGAAAGCATCGCGCGCTTTGCCGGAGAGGACAAGGTCAAAGGCCTTCCCGTAGTATTCGTCGATCGCATAGTCATTGAGCGCCTTTTCAAGATCCGGCATCGACCCGTTGATGCCCTTGAGAAGAGCAAAGCGATCTTTCATTCTCTGAGGAGAGACCTCCTTGCGGAGCGTGAGATCGTCAAGCTGGATCGGCTTATTCGGATCCTGATAGAGCCGGTAAGGATCATAGGCCTTGCCCAGGAATCCCGCGGCTCCACCCTTTCCGATGACCCCGGATTCCTGCAACGGACGGGGCAGCTCCACAAAGGGAAGCACAGGTTCGGTAGGCGGCCTCAGTTTGGAGATATGGCTCCCGGCGGTGGGAAAGTCAGCGGGCGATGGCGGCTCGAGTTGACCCGAGGGGGACACCTTATCAGGCGGGTAACCGGTCAACATCTGGTAAATCGCGGCCGTGTGATTGAACAGGCCATTGGGCGTGTAGCTCATGGACCGAATGAGCGTGCACTTATCCAGCTGCTGCGCCATCATCGGCATGGTCTCGCTGATCTGCGTGCCCGGGATCTTCGTTTTGATCGGTTTGAATTCGCCGCGGACGTTCGCCGGTGCGTCCGGCTTCGGATCCCAGATATCGATATGGCTCGGGCCGCCCTGGAGGAAAACCATGATGACCGATTTCGCGCTTTCAAATCCGCGACTACCGGCCAACCGATTGACCGACGCGCCCTGCGCGCTCTGCCATGAGAAAAAGTTCGCGAGGTTAAGGCCCAACATCCCGATGGAACCCGCTCGCAGCAGTTCGCGGCGCGTAGGTCCTTCGCACGTCATGCATCCACGGCCCGGTATCGATAACATTGTCTTGCTCCTCCAGATCAGCGGTTATATAAAAACGCTTTGCTATTCAACAACGCCCACAGCAGGTCCTGGGCGCGGGACGCCCTGCCATCCCCGCCCCGTAAATAGGTAATACCCTGGTCGAATTCGTTGGGCGTCGGCAGACGGCTGAGCGTCGTGAGATACAACTCCTCGATCAGCGACCGATCCGTCGCCCCGCTGATCAGGGCTTTCGCGATGCGCCCAGTGGGATCGGCAATGGCATCCGATATGGTCTTGCCATTCACCAGATTCAAAGCCTGCGGAAGGCTCAGGTCTGTTTTCCGCTCGCTCTCGCCGGCGGATTCGCGCTGCGGGCGTCCAAAGAGATCGAGGAATCCATCTTTGCCCACATGCGGATCGGGAAACGCCTCGGCGGGCGTATCGGCTGGGATCTCGGGGAACTTGGGCCGCACACCGGTCGCTTGCGTCAGGGCGTCCATTAGCTGCTCCGCGTTTAAACGCCGGGGAATGGCGTGCGAGAAGTTCGTCTTGTCCGTCTCGTTCCATTCGTTCGTTTCAATGCCGGCCTGATACACGCGTGAGTTCACGATGGTCCGGATGAGATGCCTCAGGTCGAAATCGTGATCCTTGAAGTCCTTGGTAAGCGCGTTGAGCAGAGCTTCATTTGAAGGCGGGTTGGAGGCGCGGATATCATCGACCGGATCGATGATACCCTTCCCCAGGAAGTAGCTCCACATCCGATTCGCCATGGACTTCGCGAAGAAGGGATTCTCCCTGGACGTAATCCAGTCCGCGAAAGCCTCTCGCCTGTTAGCGCCATCCGGTAGGGCAACGGGCGCCACGCTGGCGACCGTCGCCGAAACCAGGAACTTCGGTCGCATAACCCGATCGTCTTTGGGATGCCGCACGTCGAAGTCGGCGCGCTTGTCGTACACAATCTCTTCCCCGCTCTCGAAGCCGGGGCGGATCCCCACCGTCGAGAAGAACGAGGTCATTTCGTAATACTGATTTTGCGTCCAACGCTCGAATGGATGGTCGTGGCACTGAGTGCAGACCATGCGGACGCCGAGGAAGACTTGCGTGGTCTTCTCCATGGTCGGCTTAGGCTCGCGAGTGACGCGGAAATAGTTGGTCGCGGGGTTCTCGTTCGAACTGCCGCGGCTGGTAAGCAATTCGTGGACGAAGACGTCATAGCGTTTGTTGGTGGCGACGGAGTCTCGAATCCATTCACGGAACTCCCACACGCTCTTGTCACCCAGGTATTTGCGATCGTTCTGAAGCAGATCGCCCCACTTGAGCGTCCAGTGATCGACGAACGACTTACGGGCCATCAGATTGTCGATCATTTTGGCGCGCTTCGCTTGGGAAGGCGTGGCGTCCGTTACAAACGCCCGAACCTCCTCCGGCGTGGGAAGCTGCCCAGTCAGATCGGCCGAGACTCTGCGAAGGAACGCGGCGTCGTCCACTGCCGGGGAAGGTTGAATCCTGAGCCTGCGCAGCTTGGCGTCAATCAATTGATCGATGTAGTTGTTCTGCGGTCTTTGTTTCCAAACGAATCCCGGTTTGGGATTCAAAACGGTTACCGGTACGGTTCCAAACTTCCCCTCGTACCGTACCAGCATGGTGGCTTCGCCGATTCTCACGCCTTTTACGACCGCGTCTCCGGTGACGTCCGCCGTGTCGGGAATGTTGCTGGCGATCACGGCTTCCTTGGTGACATCGCGCTCGCCGCCGTCCAGATAGTGTGCGATCACTTTAATCTGCTGGTCGAGGCCGGGCTTCGGCATTTCAACGTCTGCCGGCTGCATCTCGATTCGTGCCACTTTGTCTTTGGCTGGATCGCCGAACGGGACACCTTGCGCGATCCAGTTATATACGGTCTTGTAATACGGCGAGCCTGGCTCAATGCGCAATCCGCCGCCGTGCGCCACTTCCTGGGTGGGCTTGGCGAGCATCAGGCTGCGGCCTGGGTCGGAGCGGTTGAAACGCCGCCCGGAGAGATCATAGAGCAGTGCCTGGTAATCGAACTCGGGGTCGTAGCCGCGCAAGGAGAGCTTGAAACCGTTCTTCCCTTTGGCCGCGCCATGACACGTGCCGGAGGTACAGCCAACCTTGTTCAAGATCGGCGCGACATCGCGCAGAAACGTGACCTTTTCGGCCGGCTGTGCGCTCAGCGCAACAGTGCTAGCGGATGCCAGAAGTAGTCTTAGTCGAATCTTCACTGCTTGCCCCTTTTAGGACTTCGAACGGGATCGCCCGGGAACTGACGGTTTCACGCTGCCCATCGACCATCAAGTTGGCGGTGATCACGAGATCGTAAACTACGGGCGTGGTCGCCCGGGTCGTTGTCACGGTAAACGAACCCGTGGCCGCGCCTTTCGACGCGGGCTTCATATCGATGATGCGAATATCTCGAACGCCCGGTGTATCCGCGTTCACGCTCGTTGGCATCGCGAGGTCTTTTCTCTTCGAGACTACGGTCCACTCGAAGTTGTATGCGTCACCTTCGGCCATCCGCGTGTGGCCGGTTGATTTCACTTCCAGGGTGGCGGTTGGCTCTCTGGTGATCGCCGCAGGCATCGACAAGCCCAGCCAGGATGCCGTGAACGGTTTTTGCCTGTCGCTTGAGGAGGGGTCGGGCAATCCGGTTCCGCCCGCAATCTCAATTACAGTCCCCAATCCCATTGCTTTCCTGCTTAGGGTTGAACCGTCCGCCAGGCGGGCCTCTCCCACAATGACAAGATCGGACTTAAGAGGTTCAGCTTCGGGGCTGACTGTAAGCGTCATGATTCCCCGGCGGCTGAAGGATCGTTGATTACTGGGGTCGATCGTCTCCGCCGCGATATACCCGCCCTCCACGGTCCAGCCCTTTGGCAGATCGCGGATCGTCGCGCGAATCGGACCGTCATAGCCACGTCGATCGGCGTTGACCGCAATCTGCACCGTACCGCCTCGGGGAACGTTGACGTAAGCGGGATTTGCGGACAGGCGAAAATCCTCGGCCTGCTTTCGCACGGTGAGCCGATAGCCGAAATCCGGGCCGCCGCGCCGCGCAACGTCCTCCACCGCAACCGTGATTTCGTTCGTCGCTTCCGGGACTTTGAAATTCAGGAACGGGTCGGCGCTCGTCCGGCCCACCGCGTTAACGGCGAAGACGTCCACCGGGGGCGGCGTGTCCCCGGCTGACGCCAACTTCTTGCCCTTGACATCGTAAATTGTGATCAAGCCATCCAGGCGCGAGGTTTCCAGTTCCCGGGATTGAAGCTCGAAGAGGAACGATTCACCGGGCGTTACGTGAAGTTGATAGCGATTTACTTCCGCCGGCTTGGCAATCTTCCCGTTGACGACAACCGGGACCGGTAACGCATCCTGAATGGGCGCGGTCAATTCCGGGTATTCGCCCAAAGCGAGGCGAAAGGGAAGCGTCGGCGAGCCAGGCATTGCGGCAGTGGCAAGGCTGCCCTCGCGTGGAAGATTCACGCTTGTCCGCACCGGCCCGGCTTTGCTCAGGAATTCCATCTGGACGGTTTGGCCGCGCTGGCCGCCAAGCGGGAAGATGGACTCGGCGTAAGGATAGGAGCCGATTATGAGGCGGTAAAAATTCTGGTCCTGCTTGCTAAACCGTGCGTCATGGACCTCGATGAAGTAAGATCCTTCGCGCGGGAAAGTGTAGTCGAGACGCGAATCCACACCGATTCCGGGCGCATCTTCGTTGCGCGCGATCTTTTGACCCTTCTCGTCATAAAGTTCGAGCACGGGATCGATTGCAGACCCGCACCGTCGTGCTTCCACTTCGAAGACGCGGCGCTCGCCCGCTTTGCCGAAGACGCGAAAAATATCCCGGTCGGCGCCCGTCAACGTTCCGTTGATCGTGACGGGGGTTGACTTGACGATCTGGGCCGTGGCGATGGAGTCGTTCGTGTGTCCGGCCGTTTCTTCATCCTCTTCGATTTCGGGAAACGCGCCGATGGTGAACAGAAGGATGTTGGAGATTCCATCCGCAGTCTCGACCCGAATCGGATAGGTTCCGATCGCCGCTTCGCTCTTGAGCTCCACCAAAAAAGGAAGGCCTTTAGCCGCGGGGGTTAAAGGCGTAAAGACGGCCGGCAACGTGGTCACAATCCGAGCCCCCGCTGGGAGATCCCGTCCTACCAGCGTCAAGGTAATCGTCTTGCCCTGCTGTGCGCCTCGGGGATGAAGTTCCATTAGCAAAGGAGCGGCGCCGAGTGCTGTCTGGCAAACGAGAATGAGCAGGATTCTATTCACGGGTGGTTACCGCCGCGGAGAGCGGCACGGGCACAAAATCCTTCACGAGTTCCCCAGTCGCCGCGTTGTAAATGCGCACATGACCATCGAATCCGCCGGTGGCGAGCCGGTCGCTGGCCGGACTAAAAGCTATTGCATAGATTCCGGCTTCATGTCCCTTGCACGAGACTGACAGCGTCCCGGAATCGGAATCGTAGACGTTCACTTGCGGGCCCATTCCGCCGACGGCGATCATCTTTCCATTGGGGGACCAGGCAAGCGCCGCGATCAGGCCATCCTGCCGGGGTAGCTTGCGAACAAGCGTCGTATCGTCGGCGATCTTCATCACCTTAGGCCTGTCCATGAGATACACATAGGGCACGCGATCCTCACCGCCGATAACCACAACGTTCTTCTTCGGATGCCGGGCTACGGCGGCCAGTTCGCCTCGCAGCAGGTTCACATTCTCTAAGAATGCGCCGGATCCCGCATCGCTCAGCTTCGCTGCCTGATCGCGGCCGACCGACACGACGCGCCTTCCATCGACTCCGAAAACAGTTCCGAGCACCCAGTTTTCGTGATTTCCGATCTTCTGGAGTTCTTTGCCGGAGGACGCGTCGAGCAGTCGAACGGAATTATCGGCGCCGCCCACCGCGATCTCCTTTCCGTCGGGAGAAATAGACGCGCCGAAAAGGGTGTCGGCGGTCAGCGTGACAGACCGTTTGAGCTTTCCGGTCGCGGGGTCCCAGATCTGGACCTCTCCAAAACGGGCCGGGGTGCCACCCGCGGCGACCAGCGTGCTTCCATCAGCCGAGTAGGCAATGCTGTTCAGCCGCTCCGACTGGCCCACAAGCCGTGAAATTAAGCCGCTGCCGTCGGCTTTGTGGAGCAGCAGTTCACGATAGCCGGAGACCGCCAGCGTCTTTCCATCCGGAGAAAACGCCAGGGCGCTGATGACGGGAGGCTGGAGGTAAACCGGCGGCCTGTCGAGAGAAATGGTGTCTTTTGCGGCTGCCGGTGTATCGTTCTTCGCTCCGCCGGCGATCCAGGAAACAATCCATGCGATTTGTTCCGCGGTAAGCGGTGTTGCGCCCAGCGGCATCATGGGTTGAGCGTCACCCTTGACGTATTTGACGAGCAGGCTCTCTGCCGGAGCGCCGGCGCGAAATGCAGGCCCGCGCTTCCCGCCTGTCTCGAGCGCGTCGAACGTTGTCAGATCCAGCCCGGAACTCTTAACGGCGGGCTGGTGGCATCCCTGACACTGCCTCTGGAGAATCGGCCGCACGTCCCGGAAGTAACTGGCACCGGTCTCACCGGCTAGGATTGCCGGCAACCAGGACGCGACCAGAAGAAAGGCTCGCATGGATGTGGAAGAAATTCTATCACCTCCGGTGCGTGCCCTGTTGCATAGGACTGAACGGGTGTGTAAAGGATGGTGCGCCCGACAGGATTCGAACCTGTGGCCTTTTGCTCCGGAGGCAAACGCTCTATCCAGCTGAGCTACGGGCGCGCTCTACTCATTGTATGCCATTGTGCTAATCTCTCAGAGTAGCGCCCGCA